>JBEGRT010000474.1:0-3258 GCA_041180305.1 Pseudomonadota bacterium | reverse complement strand
CGCAACAAGGCCGCCGAAACTGCGACCACGCCAGCTGAACGTTGACCACCTTGCGCCTCAGGGTTCTCCCCCGTGTGTGCGGGCGGGCAAAGGCGCACCATGAAGTTGTGTTCTCGACCTTGACTGGAGGTGAGCATGACCCCACGCACGCTGCATGTGGCGCAAATTCTCTGGCCGGCCTTTCTGGTGGCGGCCGTGATGGAAATGGTGGTGTTTGCCTGGGTCGATCCGGGGCAGTTGCGGTTCGGATCCTGGCACCCTGATGCCAACACAGCCTACTCCCTGGCCTTCCTGGTGTTCTGGGGGCTGGTCACGGTGGCGTCTGCCATCAGTCACTGGCTGATGAAGCAGCCCATTGACCCGCGTGATGCGGCCCTGGCGCACCGCCTCGAAACCTGATGCCCACGAAAAAAGCCCGTCTCTGACGGGCTTTTGCATTGGTGCGGCCAGCAACTCAGCAGCGCGTCGAGTTCACCAGGGCGCGCAGGCCGGCTTCATTGACGATGCGAATGTCGCGTTGCTTGACCTCCAGCAGCCCTTCGTCCTGAAAGCGCGAGAAGGTGCGGCTCACGGTTTCGAGCTTGAGGCCCAGGTAGCTGCCGATCTCTTCACGGGTCATGCGCAGCACGAGCGCAGTGGATGAAAAGCCCCGTGCATGCAGGCGCTGTGTGAGGTTCAGCAGGAAGGCCGCCAGGCGCTCTTCGGCACGCATGCTGCCCAACAGCAGCATCACGCCATGATCCCGCACGATTTCGCGGCTCATGATCTTGTGGAACTGGTGCTGCAAGTCAGAAAACTCGCGAGACAGATCCTCCAGCTGGGCATAGGGGATCACGCACACTTGCGAATCTTCCAGCGCTACGGCATCGCAGGCGTGGCGGTCTGTGCTGATGCCATCGAGCCCCAGCAGTTCGCCCGCCATCTGGAAGCCGGTGACTTGATCTCGCCCATCTTCAGACGACACGCAAGTCTTGAAGAAGCCCGTGCGCACGGCGTAAACGGCCTTGAAGGCCTCGCCAGCATGGAAAAGGGCTTCGCCACGCTTGACGGCCTTGCGGGTGGCCACGAGGCTGTCGAGTTGAGAAAGCTGTGGCTGGCTCAGGCCCACGGGCAAGCACAACTCGCGCAGGTTGCAGCTCGAGCAGGCGACCTTGAAGCTTTCGTATTTCATGGAGCAGGCAGATTCTTGCGACTGGCAACGGCGCCCAGCGGGGGCTGAGATTGTTGCCGAAGGCGTGTCCATGGTATCAGTAGAGTCGTTCAAGGTCATGTGATTCAGGTGCACGGCCAATGGGCCGCTCACGGGTTGGATCAAACTGCGTTCATTGTTGCGCCAGCGGGCGCACGGCACTTGAGCCAGATCAAGTCCATCACAGTCGCCTTTGGCACAGTGCCCCCCATGAATGCACAGGCACTCGCATTGTCCGAATCCCCCTCGCTTCCAGACATCACGCAGGACATCATCCGGCGGCTGGATGTGCAAGGGCCGCGCTACACCTCCTACCCGACCGCGGATCGGTTCGTCGAGGCGTTTGGCGCCGGCCAATATGCGCAGGCCCTGCAGCAGCGTGCCAGCGGGGTGGGAGCCATCGGCGGCGCCGCGGCACCACTGTCGGTGTACGTGCACATCCCTTTTTGCGAGTCGGTCTGCTACTACTGCGCCTGCAACAAGGTGGTCACGCGGCGCAAAGAGCGGGCTCAAGAGTACCTGGCCGACCTGTTCCGCGAAATCGATCTGCATGAATCGGTGCTGGGCACCGGTCAAAGCCTGTCTCAGCTGCATCTGGGGGGCGGCACGCCGACCTATTTTTCAGACGAGCAGATCGAGCGGCTGCTGATGAAACTGCAGTCGGTGTTCCGGTTCGTGCCGGGGGGGGAGTATTCGATCGAGGTCGATCCGCGTACCGTCGATGCCGATCGCCTGGCGCGCTTGTGGGCCATGGGCTTCAACCGCATCAGCCTGGGGGTTCAGGATTTCGATCCGGCTGTTCAGCAGGCCGTGCACCGCGTGCAGCCATTTGAACAAGTGGCCGCCTTGACGCAGGCTGCCCGCGCCGTGGGCTTCGAATCCATCAACATGGACCTGATCTACGGCCTGCCCAGGCAGACGCCAGACAGTTTTGCGCGCACCTTGCAGCAGGTCAGTGAACTCAAGCCCGAGCGTATTGCCCTGTATGCCTACGCCCACCTGCCGCAGCGCTTCAAGCCTCAGCGGCGCATCGACGCCCGGCTGTTGCCGCCAGCGCCTGACAAGGTCGGGATGCTGTCGGCCGCCATTTCGCAGTTCCGCACCGCGGGGTACGACTACATCGGCATGGATCACTTCGCCCTGCCGAGCGACCCGCTGGCCGTGGCCAAGCGCCAGGGCCGCCTGCATCGCAATTTCCAGGGGTACAGCACCCATGCCGACAGTGATCTGATCGCGCTGGGTGTGTCGGCCATCGGACGAATCGGGCCCCACTACTCACAGAATGCCAAGACTGTCGACGAATACCACGATGCCTTGATGCGCGGCGAGTTTCCCGTGCAGCGCGGCTTGTCGCTCTCGCGTGACGACATGGTGCGTCGCGCCGTGATCATGGCCATCATGTGTCAGGGGAGGGTGGACATCGAATCCATCGAACTGGCATGGCTGATCGATTTCAGGCAATACTTTGGCCCGGAAATCGACCAGTTGGAACCGCTCATGGAGAAGGGGCTGGTCGTCATGGAGCCCGATGGCATCCGTGTCAGCTCCTTGGGTTGGTATTTTGTCCGCGCCATTGCCATGGTGTTCGACCGTCATCTGCAGGCAGACAAGGCGGTTGAGCGCTTTTCTCGCATCATCTGATCGCAACGTCGGGCCTTTGGCGCGGCGAGTTTCTGCCCAAGTCTGCCGGGAGGCGACATGGTGAGCGGCTTGCTGGCGGCCGTGTTCTTCATGGGCCTGGCGGGTGTGCCGCATTGTGCGGCCATGTGCGCGGCGCCTTGTGCGCTCGCCATGCCGCAGGGCGTGGGGTGGCGCACCCTGCTGGCGCGAAGCCTGGGTTATGCCGCGCTGGGCGCAGTGGCAGCAGGCGCCACGTCATGGCTGGGGAAATGGGCTGCCGTGGCAGCCATCCTTCAGCCCTTGTGGTTGATGGCCTTGCTGGCCTCGGTGCTGATGGGTGTCTGGCTTTTGTGGCGTGGCGAAATGCCCTGGGTCGTGCAAGAGCAGGGGCGCATGGCCTACCTGTGGCTGCGACAGCATGTGGGGGGGGAGCAGGCCGCGCGTTGGGG
>JBEGRT010000473.1:0-4997 GCA_041180305.1 Pseudomonadota bacterium | reverse complement strand
GGGGCAGGCTGCTGACCTGGCGGTGGCCTGGTACATCGGCTCTGTGCGCGAGCAAGGCGAATCGGGCCTGTACTCCGGCATCTATGGTGTGGCCGGGCGCCTGACCCCGGCGGCCGACATGGACGCGCTGAACAAAGGCCAGGTGGTGGCCACCTACAGCGGCCGCCTCATGAGCGAGCGTTATGCCGAAGTCCGCGACAACGTGCAGCTGAACGTGAACTTCGGCAACAGCACCTTCACCGGCGTGGTCAATGGCGGCGCCGACACCGTCATGCTCAGCAGCCAGGCCCTGCCCAACGGGCAGACCGTGCTCACACGGGGCGTGGGCTTCACCATCGATGCGGGCACCATCTCGGGCTCGACGTTCCAGTCCACCCGGCTCAGCGCCACCGACGGCACGGTGTCCGGCGCCGTCAGCGGCGGCTTCTTCGGCCCGGGTGCGGCCGCCGCCGGCGGCATCATCGACATCAACAAAACGCGCACCAGCGCCGATGCGCCCTACACCAGCGGCCGCTTCGTGATGCCCTTCCTGACCCGCAGGGTGGACAACAGCGAGAAGTGATCCGTTGCCTTGAGGCACACTGCTGCCTCACGCGCCACCACGCCCTGCAGGCCCTGGCCTCAGGGCGTTTTTTCCTCCATGCCCATGCCGCGCCTGTACGTTCCTGAACTGCCCTCTTCGCCCGACACCGAGTTCGACCTGCCCGACACCGCCGCGCGGCACGTGCAGGTGCTGCGCCTGCAACCGGGCGATGCCGTCACCGTGTTCAACGGCCAGGGCGGCGAATGGCAGGCCGAGGTCACGGCCATGGGCCGCAAACAGGTGGGTGTGCGGCTGGTGCAGCACGACGCCGTTGAGCGCGAACTGGACCGCCCCGTGGTGCTGGCCGTCGTGATGCCGGCCAACGACCGCATGGACACCGTGGTGGAAAAAGCCACCGAGCTGGGCGCCTGGGCCATCCAACCCCTGATGGCCAGCCGCTCGGTGCTGCGCCTGGATGGCGAGCGCGCAGCCCGCAAGGTGGCGCACTGGCAGGGCGTGGCCGTGGCCGCCAGCGAACAGAGCGGTCGCACCCGCGTGCCCCAGGTGCTGCCCGTACAGCCCCTGCGCCAGTGGCTGCCGACCGTGCCCGCTGAATGGGCCCGCGCCGTGCTGAGCTTCGCCCCCCAGACCGGGGCCCTGGACTGGGTGCGCGCCCAGAAGGCAGGGCAGACCCTGTGTTTCCTGAACGGGCCAGAGGGTGGGTTGAGCCCCGAAGAAGTGCAACAATGCCTTGATACCGGATGGACACCGGTCGGGCTGGGAGGCCGCGTGCTGCGCGCCGACACAGCGCCCCTGATGGCGCTGTCCCTGGTCGCCGGTCTCAGCAGTACCTGATCCATGAACACCCACCTGACACGCGGCCTGTCGACCCTGGCCGCCCTCTTGAGCCTGTGCACCCTGGCGGGCGCCCAGTCCCCCACCCCTGCAGCGCCTTCGGCTTCTGCAGCGGGCACCTCGACCGATGCCCACCCCTGGGTGGTCGTGCCCATGCAGGCACGCGACCCGGTCAACTACATCACCAACCTGCGCGATGGCCAGAAGCTGGAATCCCCCTTCCTGCTCAAGTTCGGCCTGACCCGCCAGGGCCTGGCCAACATCAGCCAGGAAGTGCAAGGCGCAGGCCACCACCACCTGCTGATCAACCGCGACCTGCCGCTGGACTTCACCAAGCCGCTGCCGTTCAACGACCAGTACGTGCACTTCGGCAAGGGCCAGATGGAGGCCGTGCTCAACCTCAAGCCAGGCACCTACCGGCTGCGCATGCTGCTGGCCAACCACAAGCACATCCCGTACTTCATCTACAGCCCGGCCATCACGGTGCACATCACGCAGCAGCGCCCTGACGTGAAGCCCGAATCGCTGACGCGCCCGGGCATCAGCCTGCTGGCCCCGCAAGCCGGTGACGTGGTCAAGCGCCCCTTCCGGGTGCAGATGCATGCCTCAGGCCTGAACGTGAGCCACACCCAGATCCAGAGCAAGGAGGCCGGTCACTTCCAGCTGCTGATGAAAGGCGCCAGCGGCACCGAGACGCTGGACTTCAACAACGGCCACACCGAAGCCTGGGTCAAGCCGCCAGCAGGCACCTACCAGCTGCGGCTGCAGTACGTGAACAACGCCAGCCTGAAGGTGACCCACGAAAGCCCCTGGCAAAGCCTCACGGTGCAGTGATGCACTTCAGCGGCTGATGGTGCTGCCCGTGATCACGGGTTGCCCGGTGCTGCTCAGGATGAACCAGCCCGGCAGCCCTGCGGTTTCAAAGCCGGTGACCGGGTGGATCGGGTGGTTGCGGAACACCGAATCGCGCACCGTGACCGTGCTGCTTCGGTCGTTGCTGACATGGATGACCGCACTGCCGCCTTCTGGCGCGCTGTTGTCGTGCACGGTCACGCCGCACAGGTCGAGCGCATAGGTGTTGCCATCCTGGTAGAGGGCGCCACCGCTGCCGCCGCCCGGCGTGCCGGCTCGGGCCGGGTTGGCCCCGTTGCCCACAGCCTGGTTGTGACTGATCTCGGTGTTGTAGATGCCCAGTGAGGCGCCCAGGGTGCTGATCGCGCCGCCGTTGCTCGACAGGTTGCCCAGGTCAGAGCGCCCGCCGAAGGTGCTGCCCACCACCAGGGCCGACTGCGTGCCCAGCAAGCGCACCGCCCCACCGCCCAGGTCGGGCCCGGTGGTTTCGGTGCGGCCGCCAAAAAAACGGCTGTTGATCAAGCGCACCTGCCCGCCCCGCACGAACAGCAGGCCGCCGCCCTCGGCGCCCACGCCATAGGCCTGCCCCGTGCTGTTGCCGTCGGCCAGGGTGATGCCCTGCAGCGTGAGCGTGGGCGAGGTCTGCAGATCGCAACGCGAGGTGGTCCACACCTGGTTGGCATCGCAGGTGTTCTGGTACAGCACGCGGCGCACGCCGCCCCCGCTGAGGGTGATCAGGCCCCCGCCATCGAGCACCAGGTCGGGCCGGTTGTTGAAGACCTTGGCCGTGTCGGCCAGGGTGATGGTGACGGGCGCTGCGCCACAGTTGAACGTGACCTTGCCCCCCTGGGCCACGGCCGCCAGCACCGCCGCCGAGGTGCAGCTGGCCGGCGTGCCCGTGCCCACCACCGTGGTGGGCTGCGAGGTGTCGACCGGCTGGGCCTGCGCAGGCACCAGACAGGCGCCGCCATTGCCCGCTGCCGGCAAGGCATCGGCAAAGGGGGTGAGCGCGGGCGGCGCGACCTCGTTGGCTGGCGCCACCGCCGGGGCCGATGTGCCCCCGCCCCCACAGGCCGACAGCACCAGCGGCACAGCAGGCAGCATCAGGCGCGCCCAGCGGGCAGCGGTCGGGCGTCGGGGCATGGGGGGCTTTCCGGCAGTCAGTCGTCTGTGGAGGCCGAATTGTCGGAGGCAGGCGCCGCGGCAGGTGCATCGTTTCGTAACGAGCCCTTGACCAGGTCGAAACGGAACAGGCGGCATTCGATCGGGCCGTTGAACATCACCACGCGGCGGCTTTCCTTCAGGCGCATGGCCGAGGGCAGCTTCATGTCGGGCGACAGCACCCAGGCGGTCCAGCCGCTGTACTGCTTCTTCCAGTGGCTGGAGAGGCGCTGGAAGAAATCGCTGGCGTCGCGGTCGATGAAATCTTCGCGCGGCGCACGTGGTGCGCGGGGGGCCTGTTCGGCATCGGCCGACAAGGCCGTGGTGCGCCCACCCGCGCCAGTGCCCTTGGGGTCGATGCGCTCGCCGTACGGCGGGTTGAACATCATCACGCCGGTTTCATCTGGCGCGGGGCGCTGCAGCGCGTCGGCCGTCTTGAACTCGATGGCGTGCAGCACGCCCGCACGCTCGGCATTGCGGGTGGCGAAGTCGGTCATGCGGAACGACACATCGCCCGTGACGATGCGCACGCGCGGCGGGTGCTGCTGGGCCCGCGCCTGCTGGCGCAACTGCTGCCAGCGCGCCAGGTGCGGCTGGAAGGGCAAGAGCTTTTCAAAGGCGAAACGGCGCTGCAACCCGGGCGCGATGCCACAGGCGATCTGCGCGGCCTCAATGGCGATGGTGCCCGAGCCGCAGCAGGGGTCGAGCAAGGTGCCATCGCCCTCGCGGCCCTTCCAGCCAGCCGCGGCCAGCATGGCGGCGGCCAGGGTTTCCTTCAGCGGGGCCTCGCCCTTGTCTTCACGCCAGCCACGCTTGAACAGGGCCTCGCCCGAGGTGTCCACATACAGATGGGCGGCCTGCCCGTCGAGGTGCAGGTGCAGGGGCAGGTCGGGGTGGCGGGTGTCCACATCGGGACGTTCGCCCAGTTCCTCGCGCAGGCTGTCGCACACGGCATCCTTGATGCGCAGGGCGGCGAAGTTCAGGCTCTTGAGCGGGCTGTGGCGCGCGGTCACGTCCACCCGCAGGGTCTGGTCCACACGCATCCACTCGGGCCAGATCACGCAGCGGCCCAGCTGGTAGAGCTGGTCTTCGGTGCTGTACGGGCCAAAGGCCACGCGCCACAGCACGCGCTGGGCCAGGCGGCTGTGCAGGTTGACCAGGGCGCAGGCCTCGATCAGGGTGGCGGCCAGCGGGCTGCCCAGGTCAAAGGCCAGGTCGATGGGCGCACGGCCATCACCTTCGGCCGACCGCACCAGCACGCCGCCCTTTTCTTCCAGCACCTGCAGCTTCAGCGCAGCCAGCAGCGGCGTGAGCTCTTCGACCAGCAATGGCTCCACGCCCATGGCGCAGGGCATGAACAGCACCGGGCGCAGGTCACGGCGCACCGGGCGAATGGGCGCGCGATCGTCGTCGAAAGGGCGGGGGCGGCCACCCTGTGCCGAGCGGTCGGGGCCCCGGCCGGTTGGCGGGCCTCGGCGGTCGGGGCCTCGGTCGAACCCGCGATCGAACCCACGGTCCGGGCCGCGTTCAAACCCACGGTCGGGCCCGCGAGCGCCCGAGCGGTCATCGGGGCGGCGCGGCGCAGGGCCACGGTCATCAGGGCGGC
>JBEGRT010000472.1:0-5136 GCA_041180305.1 Pseudomonadota bacterium | reverse complement strand
AGGCTCGAGGGGGGCGATACGTCTGCGATCGGGGCTCCACACACATCCGTGTTCAGGACGCGTTGCTGCGAGAAGAGGCTGAGCGCTGGGGCGCACCGGTTGAGGCCATCGACCCCTGGGTGATCGAGCGTGAAGAGGCCGAGTATCAGCAGGCCGATTGCATCACGGTGCCGTCCACGTTCAATGTCCGAAGCTTCGTGTCGCAGGGCGTGCCTGCCCACAAGATCCGGCGTCTGCCCTATGGCGTCAACCTCTCACGTTTTCAGCCCGTGTCAGCGCCTGCGGCTGGGCGCTTCGACATGCTGTTCGTCGGGGCCGTGTGCCTGCGCAAGGGCGTCCCTTACCTGTTGCAGGCCTTCAAACAGTTGCGCCACCCGCGCAAAACTCTGACCTTTGCGGGCACGCTGGCCCCAGGCCTCATCGACCTGATGGAGCGGCACGGGCTTTGGTCGTCCGACTTCAGAATCCTGGGCCACGTTCCTCAGCCTGACCTGAAGCGGCTCATGAGCGAAAGCCATTGCCTGGTCTTGCCCAGCATCGAGGAAGGCCTGGCGCTCGTGCAAGCACAGGCCATGGCCTGCGGGTGTCCGGTTGTGGCCAGTGACCATACCGGCAGTGAAGACCTGTTCGTCGATGGTGAGCATGGTTTCATCACGTCTGCCCGTGATGCATCTGTGCTGGCGGATCGCCTTCAGCGTCTGGCCGACGACGAAGCCCTGCGAGCAGACATGGGTCGCAAAGCCCTGGCGCATGTTCAGTCTGCCGGTGGCTGGAAAGCTTATGGCCAGCAGGCGATGTGCATCTACCGGGGGCTTGCATGACCGCGCGGCGCATCCTTTATCTCGGAGAGGTACGAGGCACCTGTCGCGATCGTGCCAATGCCTTGCGACGGTTGGGGCATGACGTGGTTCATCTCGACCTGCGCGAATGGCTGCCTGCGACGGTGTGGGTTGATCGCATCACCTGGCGCGTTGGGGGACATGTTTTTGGCCGCTGGCTGGCGCGCGAAGTGCAGCGACGTCTGCTGGGGCAGCGTTTCGACCTGGTGCATGTGGACAACGGTGAATACGTGTCGCCCGTCGTGTTGCGAGCCTTGCGTCAACTGGCGCCGCGCGTCATCAACTACAACATCGACGACCCCACTGGCCCCCGCGATCGTCAGCGATTCGAGGCGTATCGGCGCGCTTTGCCGGGCTACGACCTGGTCGCTGTGGTGCGCCCGGAGAACGTGGCCGAGTGCCGTGCGCTGGGTGCACGCGAAGTCTTGCGCGTGTGGCGCAGTGCCGATGAAGTGAATCACGCGCCCCGTTCGCTCACGCCGGAGCGTATCCGGCAGTGGCATGCCGAGGTTCTGTTCCTGGGGACCTGGATGCCCGAACGAGGTGGATTGTTGCGTGCGTTGGTTGAACGTGGCGTGCCCCTGACCATCCGAGGTAGCCACTGGCAAAAGGCTCCGGAATGGTCCGTGTTGCAAGCCTGCTGGAAAGGTGATGCCTTGTCGGGTGATGACTACGCTCTGGCCTTGCAGTGCGCCCGCGTGAACCTTGGGCTGGTGTCTCTCGGCAATCGCGATCAGCACACGACCCGCTCGCTTGAAATCCCGGCGCTCGGTGGTTTGCTGTGCGCGCAACGCACTGCCGAGCATGAGGCCATGTACCAGGACGGAGAAGAAGCCGTTTTCTGGCGCGACGCTCAGGATTGCGCTGATCAGGTGCTGGCCTTGCTGGCCGATGAGCCCCGCCGTGTGCGCATGGCTCAAGCCGGACACGCTCGGTTCATTCGGAACCGGCACGGCAATCAGGATGTGATGCAGCAGCTGCTCGATGCGGCCTGGAGACTGGTGCCATGACCCGACTTGACTTTGTGTGTTCGGTGCTGCACCTGAGCTTGCTGACCTGCCTGCTGTGTCAGGCGGCCATCGATCCGTCTTACGAGAACTTCGTGCCCACCGTGATGAGTTGTGCCTCCATTGCGGTGCTCGTGCAGTACATCTGGTCCAGCCGCCCCTTCGACGACACGCCTCTTTCAGCGCTGGCCTTGCTCGGGTATGCGGTCACTTCTCAGGCCGCGGCACTTCTGTCGCAGACCTTCCAATGGTTGCCTTATACGCACATGCTCCGCGCGCCGATGACGACCTTTGCCGTCCTGTCGTCGGTGATGCTGCTGGCCGTCGCGGTGCATTATGCCTACCGTCGGTTCCAGCCCTTGCACGCCTGGCGCGACCTCGCGTCCAGGAGCTTGCTTTCCGATTGGGGCTTGTACGACGTGCCGCGCCCAACCTTCATCTGGGCTGTTTCTTCTCTGGGCCTGTTGTCGGCGTACAGCGGTTCAGCGGGCACAGGTGATGTTGGAGGAAAGGCCCTGCAGGCGATGGAGTTCCTGGCCTGGATGCCCTACCTGATTCTGGTGTACCACCGACGATTCGGTCGGGCCTATTGCGATCTCCGCGTGCAGTTGCCGGCTGTGGCGCTTTATGCCCTGGTGCTGGTGGTGGTGGGCATGTCGCGTAACTCTCGCCAGCTCATGCTGATGGGGCCGGTCATCGCTCTGCTGATGTACTTCACGGTGGTCATCCGCGAGCGTTCTGCCATGCCCATTCGCAGCGTGAGCAAGATCCTGGTGGGTCTCGTGCTGTCGGGCTTCATGGTTGCGCTCATGGCCGATCTGGCCACAGCGATGGTGCTGGCCCGTGAAAAGCGAGAGGGTGCAACCCCCAGGGAAATGATCGAGGAAACGTACCACGCACTTCTCGATCGCAACCGCATCCAGGCGTTCCGGGAGGCCAGTTACCTGGCTGCCATCACGGACCGGTACGACGAGCACTATCTGTCCAATCCGCTGCTGGCGCGTTTGTCCGAAACGAAGTTCCACGACAACATGTTCTACCTGGGGCTGCAGTTCACGGACCGAGAGCGCCAGGAAGTTGTCGATGAAACCCTCGTGCGTTTCGTGACGCTCCTGCCACAGCCGGCCATCGAGTTCCTGAACCTCAAGATTCGCAAGGACAAGTACGCCTATTCCATCGGCGATGTCTACATCAGCGAAGCGCTGGGGCTGGACATGGGCAGCTTTGTGACAGGTTCGATCTGGGCTGATGCCGTGGTGATCTTCGGGCCTTACGCGCCGCTGGCCGCCATGGCGGTGCTGTGGTTCAGTTTCTGGGTGATTGACCTTTTCAGCAGGCTTGATTCCGGCTATTTCATCTCGCCCGTGGGCTTGTGCATGGCATGGACGATCTTTTTGTATGGGTTGGGCAGCGAGTCATTCGTGAGCAAGGTGGCCATGCTGGCGCGCGAACTGCCGCAGCGTCTGGTGCTCTACCTGATGCTGTACAACGCGATCCGTTTTTTCCGTCCATCCATGCGATTCACGGGGCAAACCCTGCCTCAATCGGCCTGAACCTGCAGTCTGGTTCTGACTCCATCTGTCATGAGCATCTCTGTCCTCATCCTCACCAAGAACGAAGCACTTGATTTGCCAGAGTGCCTTCGCAGTGTGTCATGGTCAGACGATGTGCATGTGCTGGACTCTGGAAGCACGGATGCCACGGTCGACATCGCGCGTTCGCTGGGCGCTCATGTCAGCACGCGACCCTTTGATGGTTACGCCTCCCAGCGTAACTTTGGTCTCTCGCTGCCATTTCGACACCCCTGGCTGTTGATCCTGGATGCAGACGAACGGGCCAACCCGGCGATGGTGAATCAGTTGCAACAATTTGTTGCAACGGTGGGAGGCTCAACGGCTGCTGCGCGGTTTCGTCGGCGAGACATCTGGTGGGGCCGCTGGCTCAAGCACGCTCAGATTTCCCCTTACTTCGTTCGCCTGGTGCGCTTGGGGCGTGTGCACTACGAACGCGAGATCAACGAAGTGCTGGCGGTTGATGGTGACATCGCCGATTTGCCCTGCACCTTCGATCACCACCCCTTTTCCAAGGGGCTGGATCACTGGATTGCCAAGCACAACCAGTACTCGCAGATGGAAGCGCAAGTCATTGCCAAGGGGTTGGTACAGGCGCCGTCATGGCGTGTTGCGCTTGCAGGGCGTGACTTCAACGAACGAAGGGCACATCAGAAGGCGCTTTTCTACCGCATGCCAGCCCGACCGATGGTGAAGTTCGCTTACATGATGTTGGCCCGTCGTGCCTTCCTGGATGGGTGGCCAGGGGTAAGGTATGCACTATTGCAGTCGATCTATGAGTACTTTATTGTCCTCAAAACCAAAGAACTCCAAGTCAAGGGACAGCAGCGGTGAAAATTTTGCTCTACAGCGCGAATTTCGCGCCGGAGCCCACGGGCATCGGCAAGTATTCGGGCGAAATGGTGGAGTGGCTGACCAGTCAGGGCCATGAGGTCCGTGTGGTCTGTGCACCGCCGTACTACCCGGACTGGAAGCTGGCTGAGGGCTACCGCGCGCCCATCTACCGCCAGGAGGAAATGCTGGGTGCCCGGGTCTGGCGTGCGCCCCTGTGGGTGCCTCGTCAGCCCAGCGGCCTCAAGCGTGTCATTCACCTGCTGAGTTTCGCTGTCACTTCACTGCCGGTCATGCTGCGGCAGGTTTTCTGGCGCCCGGATGTGGTGGTCACGGTGGCCCCCGCATTTGTGTGCGCCCCGGCAGGTTGGCTCACTGCCAAGCTGTCTGGTGGCAAGGCTTGGCTGCACGTGCAGGATTTCGAGGTCGATGTGGCCTTTGGCATGGGCCTGCTCAAAGGCGGGTGGTTGCGTCGCTCGGTGCTGGCCGCCGAGCGCCTGCTGATGCGACGTTTTGATGTGGTCTCGTCCATCTCCGGGCGCATGGTTGAACGTCTGCACGCCAAAGGCGTGGCCACGGAGCGCACGCATCTGTTTCCCAACTGGGTGAATGTCGACCACATCAGGCCCCTGCAGGCCGTGAGTCCCTACCGCGAGGAATTGGGCATTTCTGCCGAAGCCAAGGTGGTGCTGTACTCGGGCACGCTGGGCAACAAGCATGGCTTGTGCATTCTGCCCAAGGCCGCCAACATGCTTCGCCATCGCAAAGACATCGTCTTCGTGATTTGCGGCGATGGTGTGATGAAACGCGAGCTTCAGCAGGCTTGCCGCGACATGGACAACGTTCGCATGCTGCCTTTGCAGCCTGCTGAGCGCCTGAGCGACCTGC
>JBEGRT010000471.1:0-3160 GCA_041180305.1 Pseudomonadota bacterium | reverse complement strand
GGCACCAGGCCGGGCGGCTCGCGGACGGGGCGCCCGCGTCAAATTCGGTCGCGGGTGGTCTGCCGGCCCTGGGCCTGGAAAAAGCCCTTGGCGTCGGCGATGTCCTTGTGGATGGCCGCCTGCAAGGCGTCCAGCCCGTCGTAGCGGGCTTCGTCTCGGAGTTTGTGCAGCAGTTCCACGCGCACGATTTTACCGTAGCCCCCTTCCTTGCCCAGGGCCTCGGGCCACTCGAAGCAATGGACCTCCAGCAGCACGCGCCCGGCGTCTTCCACGGTGGGGCGCACGCCCAGGCTGGCCACGCCCTCCAGGGGCTGGTCGGCCAGGCCGTGGGTGCGGACCACGAAGATGCCGGAGGTGGCCGGTTTCTGGTGCCCGAAGCGCACGTTCAGGGTGCGGCAATCGAGGCTGCGGCCCAGCTTGGCGCCGTGGATGACGTGGCCGCTGATGGTGTAGGGGCGGCCCAGCATCTCGGCCACGCGGGCCATGTCGCCGGCCAGCAGGGCATCGCGCACACCGCTGGACGACACCCGCGAGCCATGCACTTCGTAGCTGCGCATGCGGGCCACATCAAAGCCCTGTGCGGTGCCTGCGGCGTCGAGCATGTCGTAGTCGCCCGCGCGCTTGGCGCCAAAGCGGAAATCGTCACCCACCAGCACGTAACGGGCGTGCAGGCCGCCCACGATCACGTCGTCGATGAAGGCCTGCGGGCTGAGCGAGGCCAGGCGCTGGTCGAAGGGCAGCACCACGACCTGGTCGATGCCGCAACGCTCCAGCTCGGCCAGCTTGTCGCGCAGGGTGGCGATGCGGTGGGGCGCGAGCTCGGGCTTGCCGGCCAGGGCCGAGAAGTAATCCTTGGGGTGGGGCTCGAAGGTCATGACGGTGCTGGGCAGGCCGCGGTGCTGCGCCTCCGAGCGCAGCAGGGCCAGCATGGCCTGGTGGCCACGGTGAACACCGTCGAAATTGCCGATCGTCAGGGCGCAGGCCGGAGCGAGCGCCGCATGGTGAAACCCGCGAAAGACTTGCATGGCGCGATTATGGGCTCAGGGCAGGCGTCAGGGCAGGACCACGGCCGGGTCTTCGATCCAGCACCACTGGCCCGGGGCCAGGTCGGCAGGCAGCGCGAGGCGGCCGATGCTGCTGCGGTGCAGGCCTTCCACCCGGTTGCTCACGGCGGCCACCATGCGCTTGACCTGGTGGTACTTGCCTTGCAGCAGGGTCAGGCGCAGGTGGCACGAGGGCTCAGCGCCCTCACCTTGCCCGCCGACGTTCTCGATCACCTCGGCGGCGTGGGCCGCCACGGGCGCCGGGTCGTCGTCGAGCACCACGCCGGCCAGCAGTTTCTTGATCTGATCGGGCGTGACGGGGTGCTTGCAGGTCACTTCGTAGACCTTGGGCACGTTCTTCTTGGGCGAGGTCAGGGCGTGCAGCAGCGCGCCGTCGTCGGTCATGAGCAGCAGGCCGGTGGTGTCCTGGTCGAGGCGCCCCACGGGTTGCAGGCCGCGGCGGCGCAGCGCGGGCGGCAGCAGGTTGTGCACGCCGGGCCAGGCACCGGGCTTGAGCGAGCACTCGTAGCCGGCCGGCTTGTGCAACATGATCAGCGCCTGCACATGGGTGACCCAGGGCAGGCCATCGACCACCAGGCTCAGGCGGTCTTCCGGGAAGACGGCATCGGGGTCATCGACCACCTCGCCATTGACACTGACCAGGCCGCTGCAGATCAGGCCCTCGCATTCGCGGCGGGCACCGAAACCCTGGTCGAACAGGATCTGGTCGAGCGTGTTGTGACCGGCAGGCAGGCGGGGGCGACGGGCCATGGTGTGCAGCAAAGAGCGTGGAAAGACAGGCCCGCGATCATGCCAGGGTTCGACCCAGGGTTCCCCCTCGGGGGCATCCGGCATTCCGTACGAGCGGCCGAACGGAAATCCGGACTTCCGGAGCACGGGGGCCGATCACCGAAAAAACACCATTTCAAATCAACAACTTACAAGATCGACTCCACGGCAAAAAGCTGGCACGCAGCGTGCGAAATGCACAGGGTCTTCCACCGCATGGCCCCCGGCCAACTTGAAAGGACCACCGACATGAACCGCATGATGTTCCGCACGGCCGTGACGGCCGCCCTGCTGGCTGGCACCGCGCTGAGCAGCCTGGCCCAACCGGCCTCGCCCACGCTGGCCAAGATCGCAGAAACCGGCACCATCACCCTGGGCCACCGCGAATCGTCGATCCCCTTCTCGTATTACGACGACAAGCAGCAGGTGGTGGGCTACTCGCACGAACTGATGCTCAAGGTGGTCGAGGCCGTGAAGGCCGACCTCAAGAAGCCGGGCCTGGCCATCAAGCTGGTGCCGGTGACTTCGCAGAACCGCATCCCCCTGATCGTGAACGGCACGGTCGACATCGAGTGCGGCTCGACCACCAACAACAGCGAGCGCGCCCGCCAGGTCAACTTCTCGACCAACATCTTCGTGGTCGGCACCCGCCTGATGACCAAGAAGGATTCGGGCATCAAGGACTTCCCCGACCTGAGCGGCAAGAACGTGGTCGTGACCGCTGGCACCACCTCGGAACGCCTGCTGCGCAAGTACAACGAAGAGAAGAATGCCGGCATGCGCATCATCTCGGCCAAGGACCATGGCGAATCGTTCCTGACCCTGGAAACCGGCCGCGCCGTGGCCTTCATGATGGACGACGCACTGCTGTACGGCGAAAAGGCCAAGGCCAAGAAGCCCGATGAGTGGGTGGTGGTGGGCAAGCCGATGTCGGAAGAAGCCTATGCCTGCATGCTGCGCAAGGACGACGCTGGCTTCAAGAAGATTGTTGACGCTGCGCTGACCAAGGCCATGACCTCGGGCGAAGCCGCCAAGATCTACGCCAAGTGGTTCCAGGCCCCGATCCCGCCCAAGGGCCTGAACCTGGCCTGGCCGATGTCGGACGACGTGCAGGCCCTGTTCAAGGCCCCCAACGACAAGCCTTTCGAATGACATGAAGAGTGGCCCGGGCCATGCGCCCGAGGCCACCGAACGAGGTCGGGCACGCCCTGCCGGCCCCCCGCTGAATCTCACCCAGCCGTTCCAACCCTCGCAGCACCGCACACGGCCCTCAACACCCTGAATGTGGCCGGGTCGAGCCGCTGCATTGCCTGAACCCCACAAGGAGT
>JBEGRT010000470.1:0-4709 GCA_041180305.1 Pseudomonadota bacterium | reverse complement strand
GGGAGGTCGTTGACCGCCCAGGCCGCGGTGGCCAGCGCGCTGGTGGAAACGGCCAACAAGGCCTGAGACAGGCGTTGTCGCATCGACAGGGGGATCGACGGGGCGGGGTGGTTCATGGTCTCGTCTCTCGTGCAGGTGTCGGGGCCAGTCCCTGACGCTGAGCGTGCAGGGCCTGACGGAGTTCCTGGGCCAGTGCGTGGCGCCAGACGGGCGCCACATGCCGCCCCACTTCAACGGATCGTCCCAGCGCAGACAGCGTGAGCAACGCACGCTGGTGGGACTGGGGCTCGATGCGCAACCAGTGCAGGGGCAGTTCGATGGTGTTGAGCCTTGGGCCGTCGTGGGTGTCAACGACCAGTCGATCGCCCACCATCGACAGCACTTCGCGGTCGGTGGCATGGCGGGCATGCAGCCACAGTGCCACCGCAAGGGCCAGCACCTCGACCACCGAAAACGCCAGGATGAAGGTGGCACCCGCCAGGAACAGCCCGGTGCCGATGCCCAGGCTGAGCAGCATGGCCATGAGCGCCGCGCCCATGAACTGACGGGGCGTGAGCGAGCAGTTGCGACGCAGCACCCAGCGCAGCGGCTGGCCGGGCTGGGGAGCGCCGCCAGATGCAGCGGCCGGGCCCTCCCAAGGCGAAGGCCGGGAGCCGTGTGTCGGGACAGTGCCCGAGGCAGACAACAACGATCCGTGCGACAAGGCGGCAGGCATGAATGCCATCACTCCGTCTCGCAGCGGCTCCACCGGCTTGTCTTGTGAACTCAGCCGACAACCGCCCGAGAAACAACAACGCCAAACAAGAAGGTGTTGCTGACTGTCAACGCAGGCCTGCGCAACACCTCTACTTGAGGGGGATTCTAGGCATCGTCTTGCTTTACCTCAAGACACAGAGAGGCTTGGAAGCCATGGGTTTACCCGTGCTTGATGCCGGAATGCATCAAGTGTCACACCCGCTGGACAAGCTCGCGCAGGCGTGTCAGAGACGTGTCAAACCCCGGGGGGTTTCTGGCGCACCATGCGGCGCATGTCGTCGACCGACACACGCGTTTCCGGGGCCACGCTGGCGCGGGGCTCGGGCTTGATGGCATGACCGTAGACCAGCTCCAGGGTCAGGCCCAGGCGACCGTCGGGGCGGCGCAAGTGTTCATTCAATGCCGCTTCGAGGCAGGCCTTCCAGCGGGGTGTGCGCAGGCCAGCGTGGCGGCCATGGGCCACGTTACCGCCCCAGGTGTGCAGTTCGGCCAGCATGGCCTGGGCATCGGGCCAGGTCAGGGTCAGGCGTTCCATGTCCATCACCGGGTCGGAGAAACCGGCCTTGGCCATGGCATCGCCCAGGTCGTGCATGTCGATGAAGTCGATGGTGGGCAGGCCCCACCCCATGGCCTGGTACAGGGCGCGCAGCTCGCGGCCGGTGTCGGGGCCCAGGCCACTGCACATCACGAAGCCGCCCACCCCCAGCATGCGGTGCCAGGCCTTGAACAGACCGGGCAGGTCGAGTGCGCCGTGCAGGGTCATGTTGGCCCACAGCAGGCCAGCACCATCGCTGGGCCAGGCCGCATCGGGCATGGGCCACTGCGAGAACACCGGGGCCTGCTGCTTCTGCCAGGGCTTCCACCAGGGGGCGGCATGCTGGGCCAGCCACTGCTGGCGGCTGCGTTCGGCCATGGCGGGCTGGGGCTCGTACACCCAGCGGCGCGCTTGCGGGTAGCGGGCCTGCACCTCGGCCTGCGAGGCCCCCAGCCAGGCCGACCAGTCGACCCAGTGGGTGGGCTCGATCCGGATGGCCTGCAGCTTTTCGGCCAGGCGGCGCCCCACCTCGCCATGCAGCCACGGGGCCTCGGGCAGGCGCGCCAGGCGGGCCAGCTGGTGGTCCACCGACGCGGGATGGGGGGCGACGGCGGGCAAGGTGGAATCGGGCACAGGGGTGACGGCGTCAGGTGGCATGCGAGACAGAAGCAAAAGCCCGGTGCGCCACGGCCGAAAGGGGGTGAACAGCCCCCTCTCGGGAGCGATGTGGCGGCAAGGGTCGCTGAGTATATTGAGTTCATGATCCTGCGCGCCCTGCCCTCTCTGCCCACCCTGTGCCGTGTGTGCCATCGCTGGCAAACGCGGTGGTTGTGCGGGGGCTGTCGGGCAATGGCTGTCGAGACACCGCGGCGTTGCACACGTTGCGCCCTGCCTCTACAGGCCCGATGGCTGAACGGCCAGCCAGAGCGCGCGGTGTGCCCACAGTGCGAAGATCTGCCACCGGTGTTCGACCACGCCCTGGCCGCCATCGACTATGCCGAGCCCTGGTCTGGCCTGGTCACCGCCCTGAAGTTTCGCGAAGACACGGCCCTGGCCGACGGCTTGGCCGGCCTGATGGCCACCGCCGTGCGCCAGCGGTGGCAGCTGGCGCGCCCTGGGGCGGTGCGGCGCGCGTGGCGGGCTGGGGCCCCCACCCTGCTGGTGCCCATGCCCCTGTCGCCCCAGCGCTGGCGCGAACGGGGCTACAACCAGGCCGCCTTGCTGGCCCAAGGGTTGGGGCAAAGGCTGGCTTTGCCCGTGCGCGCGGAAGCGCTGCAGCGCACCCAGCACACCGAGCGACTGATGCGGCTGGACGCTGACGCCCGAGCCTCGGCCATTGCCCGGGCTTTCCGGGTGCCCAGCGAACACGCAACGGCGCTGCGAGGCCGCCATGTGGCCCTGGTGGACGACGTGCTGACCACTGGCGCCACCGCCAACGCCGCGGCCAAGGCGCTGTGGGAAGCCGGCGCCCGCGAGGTGTCGGTGTGGGTCGTCGCCCGCACGCCACTGCCCGAGCCACACCTGGCCGGCGAACCCACACCCCCTGCTGGCTGGCCAATCATTGACAAAATCGCAATGAATGATTGATTGGATGAGCGTTTATCAAATCGATGGTCATCAATAAAGTGGAGCCCATGGAGATGCCGATGCCGCACCGGAACCCCCCGGCAGCGAAACACAGCACCCCCTTGTTTCAACCCGCATCGAACCTGGAGCCCATCATGACCTTCAACCGCATCATCGCCCTCACCGTTTCCGCCGCTGCCATCGCCTTCGCTGGCGCCGCCCACGCCGACACCGGCCTGACCCGTGAACAGGTCAAGGCCGAACTGCGCGACGCACAGCGCAACGGCGACCTGATCGACTACGAAACCGGCAAGAAGCCCAACGAAGTCAACCCCTCGGCCTTCCCCCGCCAGGTCAAGATCACCCCGGTGGCCGTGGCACCCGCCGCCGTGCAGTACACCGCCATCGGCGACGTCGAAATGGACCTGCTGAATCAGCGCAGCGCCGCCCTGCTGCAACGCGCCGAACAGCAACGCCAGTTCGCCGGCAAGCGCTGAACGAGTGCCCGTGGGGCTCCCCCCCCCACTGACACCATCGACAGGGTGCACCCCTGCCCGAAGGCCCCCGCTCACCCCGGGGGCCTGCCTGTTTGAGCCGCCACCGATCGATCGGCCTGCCGCAGCAGTCAGTCGGTCCCCAGGCCTGATCCGGGCTCAGGCGCCGGCGCCAGCCCATCGAACTGCGCCACGATGGCGTCGATCACGGCCCGCACCCGCTGTGGCAACAGGCGCCTGCTCGGGTAGATCAGGTTGAAGGCCAGGGAACCGGCGTGCCAGTCAGGCAGCACGCGCTGCAAGGCGCCGCGTTCGATCTCCTCGCTGGCAATGCGCGGCGTGAAGCGGCCGATGCCCAGCCCACGCACCACGGCCTCGAGGCTGAGGGCGTAGTTGTTGGCCCGCACCACGGGTGAAACCTCGATTTCGCGCACCTCGCCGGTCTGAGCTTGCGTGAGGCGCCAGCGCTCCACCGGCTGCCCAGGCTCGCCCACCGTCCACTGCGTGATGACCGGGACATGGCGCAATTCATCAGGGTGCTGTGGCACGGCCACGCCCGGGGCCGCACACAACCACAGCGGCACCTGCAGCACGGGCCGCGAAATGGCCGTGGGCGAGACCGGCAAGGCCGCATCGGCAATGACCACATCGAAACCTTCGGCCACCGGGTCGATGGCGCGGTCGAGCATGGCCATGTCGATCATCAGGCGCGGGTGGTTCTTGCGCATGTTCACCACCTGGCAGGCCACGGCCGTCTTGCCGAACAGCGTGGGCACCGCCATGCGGATGCGCCCCTCCATGGCCACGTGCGACTGGCTGACCTGCGCTTCGGCTTCCTCCAGGTTCTGAAGGATGTCGCGGCAGCGGCCCAGGTACATCTCGCCCGCCTCGGTCAGGCGCATGGAGCGCGTGGTGCGCTCCAGCAGGCGGGTGCCCAGGTGCTTTTCCAGCGCAGCCACCTGCCGCGTGACCAGGGCCTGGTCCACATCGAGCTGGCGGGCCGCAGCCGCGAAGGAGCCCTGATCAACGACCAGGGTGAAGGTGCGCATGGCAGCGAGTCGGTCCATGCCTCAATTCTTGACAAATCAATCAACAAGTCAAGGACCGAAATGGCATTTTTCGACCAATCGATCATCAATAAAGTGGAGCCCATGGAGATGCCGATGCCGCACCGGAAACCCCCGGCAGCGAAACACAGCACCCCCTTGTTTCAACCCGCATCGAACCTGGAGCCCATCATGACCTTCAACCGCATCATCGCCCTCACCCTGTCTGGCACGATTTCCGCCGCTGCCATCGCCTTCTCTGGCGCCGCCCACGCCGACACCGGCCTGACCCGTGAACAGGTCAAGGCCGAA
>JBEGRT010000469.1:0-4434 GCA_041180305.1 Pseudomonadota bacterium | reverse complement strand
CACCGACCGAGGCTGGTGGCAGGACGCATGCCGCGTCTGGCGTGAGCCGCCTCAAGTGCCCGCACGCCCCGCCGACAACCCTGCCAACGGTTCCTGACCGCGCACGAGCACCCGACGCATGCTGAAAGTCATCCTCAACCCCAGAAAGCTGCAGGCCCGCATCGTGGCGGTGTACCTGGGCCTGCTGGCCGTCATTCAGCTGACGTCCTACTGGTTCATCGAAGACACGGTGGACCGCAACGCCCGTGATTCGATCAGCACGGAGTTGCGAACGGGTGAGCGGGTGTTCTCGCGCCTGCTGCAGCAAAACACCAGCAGCCTGGAGCAGGCCACCAAGGTGCTGGCCGCCGACTATGGTTTCCGCTCGGCCATTTCCAGCGCCGACCGCGAAACCCTGCAATCGGCGCTGCAGAACCACGGTGAACGCATCAACGCCGGGGTGGCCATCTACACCAACGCCAACTTCGAGGTGCTGGCCAGCACGGCCACCGACCCGCGCCCCTTCGGCGCCGCCGTGCAGCGCTTCGCGCGGCAAAGCCTGTCGGGCGGCACCCTGGCCAATCAGGTGGAAGTGATCAATGGTCAGCCCTACCAGATCGTGGCCGTGCCCGTGCGTGCGCCCCTGCTGATCGGCTGGGTGGGCATGGGCTTTCCGATCGGCAACCAGGTGCTCAAGGAGCTGCGCTACCTGTCGGAGCTCGATTCGGTGCTGATGCTGCGCTCGCCGCGCGGCGAATGGACCGTCACGCAAGGCAGCATCGAGCCCACGCTCTGGAAGCCTGTGGTGGCCTCGTGGCAGAACCCGGTGCGCACCGATGCCGACAGCATGGACCCGACCCTGATGGTGGCCGGCCAGGAATATGCGGCCCACCCCGTGATCCTGCCTGGTGCGCCAGGGCAGCCGCCCGTCACCGCGCTGCTGATGCGCTCGGTCGACAAGGCCCTCCAGCCTTTTGCGGCCCTCAAGCTCACGCTGTTCCTGCTCAGCCTGGTGGGCGTGGCCGCTTTTGGCGTGGGCGGCTACGTGACCGCGCGGCGCATCACCACCCCGATCCGCCAGCTGGCCAGCCTGGCCCGCCGCCTGGAGCGGGGCGATTACGGCGCCGAAGTGAAGGTGCCCTCGCAAGATGAAATCGGTGACCTGGCCCAGTCCTTTGAAGCCATGCGCCAGGCCATCCAGACCCGCGAAGGCCAGATCCGCCGGCTGGCTTACGAAGACGCTCTGACCGAGCTGCCCAACCGCGAGCAGTTCCGCCACGACCTGCGCCTGGCCATCGAGCGCAACCAGCAGGAAGGCCAACCCTGCGCCGTGCTGCTGCTGGACATGGACCGCTTCAAGCACGTGAACGATGTGCTGGGCCACCGCTTCGGCGACGAAGTGCTGCGGGCCGTGGCCCACCGCCTGCGCCACGACGCCCTGGAAGACGACTGCGTGCTCGCCCGCCTGAGTGGCGACGAGTTCGCCGTGCTGCTGCCTCACACCGGGGTGACCCAGGCCCGCGACGTGGCCGCCCGCGTGCAGCAATCGTTCGAACGCCCGATCCGCCTGGACGAACACACCGTGGACCTGGGCGCCGGCATCGGCATTGCCTGCTGCCCCGACCATGGCCGCGAGGCCGACCAGCTGCTCAGCCGCGCCGAAGTGGCCATGTACGCCGCCAAGCAGCAACAGGCCGGCACCGTGGTCTACCACCCGGGGCTGGACTCCAGCAGCGAAGAATCACTGACCCTGCTCAGCGAGGTGCGCTCCGCGGTCGACCACAACCAGCTGCGCCTGTTCCTGCAGCCCAAGGTGAACCTGCGCACCGGCCAGGTCATCGGGGCCGAAGCCCTGGTGCGCTGGGAACACCCCGAGCGCGGTCTGGTGCCGCCGATGCGTTTCATCCCGTTTGCCGAGCAGACCGGCTTCATCAGCGCCCTCACGCACTGGATGCTGGAACAATGCGCGCAGGCCGCCGCCCACCTGGCCGCCGAAGGCTTCCCGCTGAAGCTCTCGGTGAACCTGTCCACCCGTGACCTGATGGACCAGGACCTGCCCAACCGCATGGAGCAACTGCTGGCCACCCAGCGCGTGCCCTCCAACACCCTGGTGCTGGAGATCACGGAAAGCGCGATCATGGACGACCCGCAGCGCGCCCTGCAGACCCTGGGCCGACTGCACGCCATGGGCCTGCGCCTGTCGATCGACGATTTCGGAACGGGCTACTCATCACTGGCCTACCTCAAGCGCCTGCCGGTGGACGAGCTCAAGATCGACAAGTCCTTCGTGATGAACATGGAAAGCGATCTGCAGGACGCCAAGATCGTGCGCTCGACCATCGACCTGGCCCACAACCTGGGCCTGAGCGTGGTGGCCGAGGGCGTGGAAAACGCCAAATCATGGAAGCTGCTGTCGGGCCTGTCGTGTGACGAAGGCCAGGGCTACTTCATCTCGCGGCCCATGCCCGCGGCCCAGTTCCTGCACTGGATGCGCCATTGGCAGCCGCCCGACACCACCGACGAGTGGCTGAGCACCGAGTTCGCCGCGATGATCTGAGGTCGGTGCGCGTCCCCCCCTGTCGAGGCGACGCCCTTCAGCCGCCCTGCACCGCCAAGGCCTGCGCGAGAACCGCGTAGGCCTTTTGCTGTTCATCGCTCATGCTCAGGGGCGTGCGCCGCCCCTGAGCCAGGCTGTCGAGCTGGGCCTCGATCAGGCGCTGGGCATCGCTCAGGCGGGGCAGCACGGGGCCGGCAAACAGCACCTGACCGGCACGGGCCACCAGCAAGGTCGGGAAGGTTTCCACGTCGATGTCGCCCACCAGATCGGCTTCGTCTTCGATGTCGATCCAGCGCAGGCGGTGCCCCGGCCAGGCGGCCTCGAGCTGCGCAAAAGTGTCGGCGTAGGCCGTGCAGGTGCCGCACCAGGCGGCGCACAGGCACACGATGTCGAGGACCACGGGCGGCGTCATGGCGCCGATTGTCGCGCATCCTGTCCAGGTGGCAGCCCGCATCGACAAAGGCCTGGCCACGCCGCACGCAAGCCATTTGTCATGGACAAAAGTCCTTCAACCAGGTGAACACCAGCGACAACTTGCAGAGTTTTCATTTTTGCCCTGAACACTGCCAAAAAAGCACTCCACGCCGTGGGCCCATTTGCCGACAATCCAGACACTCCTTCACCACACAAGGCTGCATCATGAAGACCATCTTGCTGGTCGACGACTCGGTGACGATGCTCAAGAGTCTGCAGACGGCCCTCGAAATCAGCGGGTTCAAGGTAGCCACCGCCGGTGACGGCGAGGCGGCGATGCGCCTGCTGCGATCGGGGCTGCGCCCGGACCTGGTGATCACCGACATCAACATGCCGCAGATGGACGGCCTGACCTTCATCCGTCATGCCCGACAGACGCTGCGCTTCACCCCCATCCTGGCCCTGACCACCGAAGGCCAGCGCGCCAAACGTGACGAAGCCAAACAGCTGGGTGCCACCGGCTGGATCCTCAAGCCTGCCCTGGGCACCGACCTGATGAAGGTGGTCAACCAGGTGCTGCCCTCCCTGCTGGCCGCCTGAGCGACGGAGTGCCACCATGGGACTGCTGCCGGCCTGGCTGACAGGCAAAACCGACCCCGCCACACAGGCCCGCCAGCAGGGCCTGACCGAGCGCATGGGCGCGGGCTTCGCCATTTTGTGCAACCAGCTGCGCCGCGCCGAAACCAGCTCGCATGGCGCGGTCATTGCCATGACCGGGCGCATCAGCGCCGTCAACGAACGGTGTGGCGCCCTGCAGGGCGAACTGGGCCACGCCAGCGCCAAATCCCAACAGCTGGCCCTTGATGCCGAGGAGCAGATGCGCCGCCAGCAACATGCCCTGGCCATGCTGCATGAGCACGAACAGCGCTTTCAGCAGGCCGTGCAGCAGCACGCGGCGCGGGTCGATGCCCTGCTCGGACAGGTGCGTGAACTCATCCCCCTGACCAACACCATCCGCGACATCGCCCGCCAGACCGATCTGCTGGCCGTCAATGCCGCCATCGAAGCGGCGCGCGCCGGCCCCGAGGGCGCAGGCTTCAAGATCGTGGCGGCCGAGGTGCGCCAGCTGGCCAACCAGACCGCGGAAGCCGCCCAGCGCATCAGCCAGGGCATCCAGGGCATCAGCCGCACCGAAGAATCGCTGCAACAGGAAGGCGAGCCCAGCGCCCGCATGGACAACCGCCTGCTCGACGAACTGGCCCAGGACATCGAAAAAATGGGCGCCACGCCGGGCCAGATCGCCACCGACCTGGCCCGACTGTCGGTGCAGATGGAAAACGACATGCGCCAGATCCGCATGGACCTGATCGACACCCTGGCCCACATGCAGTTCCAGGACGTCAACCGCCAGATCATCGAGCAGGTGTGCGAGAACCTGCAGGACGTGGGACAGCGCATGCCCCAATGGATGGGCCACGCCAGCC
>JBEGRT010000468.1:0-4512 GCA_041180305.1 Pseudomonadota bacterium | reverse complement strand
GGCGTGCCGCCGCACAGGGTCAGCACCTTCACGTTGTCTTCGGCGCGTGCCAGACGGCGCAATTCGGTGGCCACCTGGTCGGCCAGCTCACGCGTGGGGCACAGCACCAGGGCCTGCACATCGAAGCGTTGCGTGTCGATCTGGTTCAGCAGGGGCAGCGAGAAGGCCACCGTCTTGCCGCTGCCGGTCTGGGCCTGGGCGATCAGGTCATGGCCAGCCAGCGCCAGGGGCAGGCTGGCTGCCTGGATGGGGGTCATGGCGGTGTAGCCCAGGCGCTGCAGGTTGGCCTGCATGGGGGCGGAAAGCGCCAGGCTGCCGAACGAAGGGCCGCCAGTGTTTGCGTTGCTCAGGCCGGATTATCCCGGCTGGGGGCCGCCTTGTGCTCCCACCCGGTGAAACGCCCCCGAAAAAGGCGGTTCAGCAGCGGCCCGAACGGCGGCTGCGCGGGTTCAGGGCGTCGATCTCGGCCAGTTGCTGCTTGAGCAGGATCAGCAGCGTGCGGGCGTCGTCCACGGCCATCGACAGGTTGCTCGTGGTCGATTCGTCTTTCGAGGGGCGCGGCAGCACCAGCATGTCCACGCCGATTTCGATCAGCCCGTGGCCGTGCTTGGCCGACTTGATGCGTTGCAGTTCGAGGTCGTAGGTTTTCATGGGGCAAGGGCCTCGAGGCCGTCAGTCAGAAGCCGTGATTGTCGCCGCTGCCGGTGGGCGCATCTTGCCTTGAGCGCCTTGAACACAGCGCTCAGGTCAATGTCAGTTGTGCCGCGCCCAGGCCCTCGAACGACACTTCGACCACATCACCCCGGCGTGCCCGCACCACGGCCCAGGCCCCGGTGGTGACCACATCGCCCGCCCGCAGGCCCCCAGTGTGTTGGGCGGCATGCGTGGCCAGCCAGCGCACAGCTCCCAAGGGTTCGATGGCGGGCAGGCCGCCAGAGCCTTCTTTCAACAAGGTGCCATTGACCCGAAACTGCCAGCCCAGGCCCGCCCAGGCTTGTGGCGTGCGGGTCAGCCAGGGCTGCGCAGGCTGCTCAGGCCCGATCACCAGGGTGCCATGCACGCCTTGATCGGCCAGTTTCCAGTTCGGGGGGGAGGCGGCCAGACCAGCGGCCCAGCGCGTGTCGATGGCTTCGATGGCCACGGCCACCGTGCCCAGCGCCTGGACCACATCGGCGGCCAGGTTGGGCCCCTGGGGCGCGCGGGCCAGGCGAAAGGCCACCTCGGCCTCGATGATCCAGCCTTCGGTGTCAGATGGGGCCGCGTCATCACCCGTCCAGGCGGTCGGGCGCCACATGGCGGGGCTGCTGCACACTTCGGGCAGGGGCGCTGCCGACACCACCGGGGCGCCGCCCGCTTTCCATGCGGGCACACCCTGCTGGAACCAGCCCATGCCATGCCCCACCAGGGCCTGCACGGCATAAGCCTCTTCGGTGCTCAGATCAGCCCAGCGGGCATCGGGTGGGCAGGCGCGGGCCTGCTGGCGGGCCTGGATCAGGGCTTGGGCCAGCTGCTGGGCGCGTTCGGAAGGCTGAGGAGGCATGGGCGGGGTGGTGCAAAGGCAAGCGAGGGTGCGCCATCTTGCCTGAGGCGTTTTTGTCACGCCAGCGCGGGCTGTGGCGTGACCTGTGCGCCACTTGATGCACCATGTGGGCATCGTCCACGCCACGGAGCTTGCGATGTCGCGGTCCACTTTCATCACCCTGGTCGCCTTGCTGGGCGGGGCCTTTGCGGGGGCTTTCTGCGTGCTGGTGCTGCCTCCGCTGGTCGCTCACCCTGACGTCTTCGGGGCCTTGATGGCCGGCTTCGTGAACCCCTACGCTTCCGGCTACGCTCTGGATGCCATCACCTGCTGGGTCATTCTGGCCGTGTGGGTGGTGCATGAAGCCCGTGCGCGTGGTGTGCGTCATGGCTGGATCGCCCTGGTGCTGGGCATTGCCCCGGGGGTGGCGACCGGCCTGGCGTTCTACCTGATCCTGCGCACACGTCAGTTGTCGTCTGAATGAGGTGATGCATGGCGCAAGCCGCTGGTTGGAAAGCCTATGCCGTGGGGCTGGTGCTGTTCCTGGTGCTCGATGGCCTGTGGCTGGGCCTGGCCGCCAAAGACCTGTACGCCCGTGAAGTGGGCAGCCTGCTGCTGGAGGCGCCTCGCGTGCTGCCCGCGTTGCTGTTTTACCTGGGCTACCCCGTGGGTGTGGTCTGGATGACGGGCGGCCCGGGTGTGGGCACCCGAACCGCGTTGCTGCGTGGGGCCGTGCTGGGCCTGCTGGTGTATGGCACCTACGACCTCACCAACCTGGCCGTGCTCAAGGGCTGGAGCGAGCTGATCACGGTGGTCGACATCGTCTGGGGCACCAGCCTGACCGCGGTGGTGGCCTGGGTGGCGCAGAAGGCGCGCGGCAGCGCCTGACCTGGCGTGTGACCTGTAGGCATCGTCTGCTGGGATTAGACTTGGGCGCCTTGGCCTTTCGCCACCGTGTTGCCCCAGTCGCCCCAGTGACCGACGATGTCTCAGCAAACCATCGACTTCAACCCGCCTTCTGACCCGGCCGACGCGCTGGTTCTGTCTCAATACGCCGAGCGCGCCTACCTGGAATACGCCCTGAGCGTGGTCAAGGGCCGCGCCTTGCCCGATGTGTGCGACGGCCAGAAACCGGTTCAGCGCCGCATCCTGTATGCGATGGACCGCATGGGCCTGGGCTTTTCGGGCAACACCGGGGCCAAGCCGGTCAAGAGCGCCCGCGTGGTGGGCGATGTGCTGGGCCGCTACCACCCGCACGGCGACACCGCCGCCTACGACGCCATGGTGCGCATGGCGCAAGACTTCGCCCTGCGTTACCCCCTGATCGACGGGCAGGGCAACTTCGGCAGCCGCGATGGCGATGGCGCCGCGGCCATGCGCTACACCGAAGCTCGACTGGCCCCGATCGCCCGTTTGCTGCTCGATGAAATCGACATGGGCACGGTGGATTTCGTGCCCAACTACGACGGCTCGACCGAAGAGCCCCGCCAGTTGCCTGCGCGCCTGCCTTTCGTGTTGCTCAACGGCGCCAGCGGCATTGCCGTGGGCCTGGCCACCGAGATCCCCAGCCACAACCTGCGCGAAGTGGCGGCCTCGGCCGTGGCCCTGATCAAGAACGACAAGCTCACCGACGAAGAGCTGTACGCCATGCTGCCGGGCCCCGACTTCCCGGGCGGCGGCCAGATCATTTCCAGCCCGCAAGACATCGCCGATGCCTACCGCACCGGCCGTGGCAGCCTGAAGGTCCGTGCCCGCTGGAAGATCGAAGACCTGGCCCGCGGCCAGTGGCAGCTGGTGGTGACCGAACTGCCGCCGGGCGCCAGTGCGCAGAAGGTGCTGGAAGAAATCGAAGAGCTGACCAACCCCAAGGTCAAGGCGGGCAAGAAGGCCCTGACGGCCGAGCAGACCCAGCTCAAGACCACGGTGCTGTCGGTGCTCGATGCCGTGCGCGACGAATCGAGCAAGGACGCCGCCGTGCGCCTGGTGTTCGAGCCCAAGAGCCGCACCATCAGCCAGCAGGAACTGATCACCACCTTGCTGGCCCACACCAGCCTGGAAAGTTCGTCGTCGGTCAACCTGACCATGGTGGGTGCCGATGGCCGCCCCACGCAGAAAAGCCTGCGCCAGATCCTCACCGAATGGATCGGCTTCCGCCTGGAGACCGTCACCCGCCGCACCCAGCACCGCCTGGGCAAGGTGCTCGACCGCATCCACGTGCTGGAAGGCCGTCAGCTGGTGCTGCTGAACATCGACGAGGTGATCCGCATCATCCGCAACAGCGACGAGCCCAAGGCCGCGCTGATCGAGCGTTTCAAGCTGAGCGATCGCCAGGCCGAAGACATCCTGGAAATCCGGCTGCGTCAGCTGGCCCGTCTGGAGGCCATCAAGATCGAGCAGGAACTGTCCGAGCTGCGCGCCGAACAGGCCAAGCTGGACGACATCCTGGGCAGCCCGGCCACCCTGCGCCGCACCGTGATCAAGGAAATCGAGACTGACGCCAAGCAGTATGGCGACGAGCGCCGCACCCTGATCCAGGCCGAAAAGCGTGCCGTGGCCGAGGTCAAGGTGATCGACGAACCCGTGACGGTCGTGATTTCCGAGAAAGGTTGGGTGCGTGCGCGCACCGGCCACGGTCACGACCCGGCCGGCTTTGCCTTCAAGGCGGGCGATGGCCTGTATGGCACCTTCGAATGCCGCACGGTGGACCCGCTCATCATTGTCGGCACCAACGGCCGCGTGTACAGCGTGCCCGTGAGCAGCCTGCCCGGTGCCCGCGGTGACGGCGCGCCCATCACCACCATGATCGAGCTGGAAAGCGGCACCCAGCCGCAGCACTACCTGGCAGGCAGCCCCGAGCAGGTGGTGCTGCTGGCCAACAGCGGCGGTTTCGGCCTGCTGGCCAAGCTGGGCGACCTGACCACGCGCCAGAAGGGCGGCAAGGGCTTCCTGACGCTGGACGAGGGCGACACCGTGTTGCCGCCCGTGCGCGTGAA
>JBEGRT010000467.1:0-4156 GCA_041180305.1 Pseudomonadota bacterium | reverse complement strand
TTCGCGGCGCTTGTATTCGGCCAGGCAGTTGGCTTCGCGCATTTCTGCGGCCTGATCCACCTTGGGGGCCACGGCCTCCAGCTGGGCCCGGAAAGCATCGAGCTTGGCCGTGCGGGCGTTTTCATCAGGCTCGATGTCGTTGTACAGCACGGCCGCGAGCATCAGGGCCTCGCCCATGGTCACTTCCGACTGCTTGAGCCGCTCGGGCACGGTCTCCAGCAGCTTCTGCGCCAGCGGCCGGCGTTGCTCGGGTGTGCCGTGCTCGCTGAGCTCCTGCCACTGGGTGAAGGCCCGTTGAAAGCGCAGGTAGTTGGCGACACGCAGCATTTCCTTGGCACCGTTGGGCGCCTTGCCCACGGTGTCTTTCAGGTTCTTCCAGTCTTCCGGAGAAAAATCAGACGGCCGACCATCGTCCAGCACAGCAGGCGGCGCGCTCAGATTGCGCAGCGCTTCAGCCGCAGATGCCGGCACGCCCGCCTGGCTGGCTGGCGACTGAACCACGGCGCCCTCAGGAGTGGCCTGCTGCTGTTGCCACCACAACCCGGCGCCTGCTGCGGCCCCCAGCACCAAGGCGCCACCCCACAGCAGCAGGTTGGGTCGTTTCTGGCGGTCGTAGGAAATCATGGCTGGATGTGGGTGATGCAATGCGCTGGGATTGTCGCCGCAGGCCCCTGCGCGCGGTCACGGGAAAGTCCCCTAGCAACGGCTACACTGGCGCGTTTTTCGAGCATACCCGCTGCGGGGCATCCCCCGCCCGCCACACCATGGATCTGCAAGCCCTTTCCCCCCAGACTCAGGCAGCCGCCGGCGCCGTACTGGGCTACCTGATCGGCTCCCTGTCGTTCGCCGTGATCGTCAGCCGACTGTTCGGCCTGGATGACCCGCGCACCTACGGCTCGGGCAACCCTGGGGCCACCAATGTGCTGCGCTCGGGCAACAAGGCCGCCGCCATCCTGACCCTGGTGTTCGACGCCCTGAAGGCTTACCTGCCCATCGTCGCAGCGCAGCACCTGGGGCTGAGCCTGGAAGTGCAGACCGCCGTGGGCCTGGGCGCCTTTTTGGGGCACCTGTGGCCCGTGTTTTTCAAGTTTGAAGGCGGCAAGGGTGTGGCCACCGCGGCTGGCGCCCTTCTGGCCTTCGATCCAGCCATGGGCGGCCTGACCCTGCTGGTGTGGCTGGCCATGGCGGCCATCTTCCGGTATTCGTCGCTGGCCGCGCTGACCGCATCGCTGGCCGCCCCGGCCCTGCAATGGCACTTCGGTGGCCTCAACGCGATGTTCTGGGGCGTGGTGGTGATGAGCGTGCTGCTGATCTGGCGCCACGAGGCCAACATCCGCAAGCTGCTGGCGGGTGAAGAAAGCAAACTGGGCCAGAAAGCCGCGCCCAAGGCCTGAGCAACAATACAACGATGACGCATACACCACCCCGAGCTGCCTGGCGCCAATGGCTGGTGCCGGGGCTGGTGATCGCGCTGGTGTACCTGGGCCTGCAGTGGTGGCAGGGCCGACAGGCCGATGGCGTGGGGCAGCAACTGGCGGCTGTCGCGCGGCCTGGCGACATCCTCATGTACAGCACCGACACTTGCGTGTACTGCCACCGCGCCATGGCCCAGATGGACCGCTGGGCCGTTCCCTATGCCGTGTGCGACATCGACCGCAACGCCACCTGCGCACAGACTTACCGGCAGGCTGGTGCCCCGGGCACCCCACTGATGAAGGTCAAAGAGCAATGGCAGCTGGGCTTCAGCGCCGAAGGTGTGCTGGCCGCCTTGCAACGCCAGCGGGGCTCAGAGCCCCAGGGCCGATAGCTCGCCCTGCCCTTCCCTGAGCACCACCGCATCACCATTGCTGAGGTCGATCACGGTGGTGGGCGCCATGGCGCATGCCCCGGCATCGATCACGGCCGCCACCTGCTTTTGCAGGCGCTCACGGATCTCATGGGCATCGTTGAGCGGCAACTCTTCGCCCGGCATGATCAGCGTGGTGGCCAGCAGAGGCTGGGCCATTTCCTCCAGCAGGCACTGCAAGGCCTTGTGCGCAGGCACCCGCAGGCCAATGGTGCGCCTCGACGGGTGCGACACCCGCCGGGGCACTTCCTTCGTGGCCTCCAGGATGAAGGTGTAGGGCCCGGGCGTGCCCACCTTCAGCAACCGGTACTGCTTGTTGTCCACCCGCGCGTACTGCGCCAGTTCCGACAGGTCCCGGCACAACAGGGTCAGGTGATGGCGCTCATCAACCCCACGGATGCGACGCAGGGCATCGACCGCAGCCTTGTCGTCCAGGTGGCAGACCAGCGCATAGCTGGAATCGGTCGGCACGGCGACCACCTGGCCTTGCTGGAGCAACTGTGCCGCCTGCTTGAGCAGCCGCGGCTGGGGGTGATCCGGGTGGACCTCGAACAACTGGGCCATGGGATCACGCGCGGTGAATGCGCTCCTGGAGGGCTTCCCACACCGGTGTGACCTTGCCGGGCAGGTCGGGCAAGGTGCCCAGGTCGGTGTGGCTTTCGTTGGGGTCGTGGAAATCCGAACCTCGCGAGGCCAGCAGGTCGAATTCGACGGCCATGTCGGCGTACTTGGCGTATTCGGCCACGGTGTGACTGCCTGTCACCACTTCGACACCCAGACCACCATGCGCCTTGAATTCGGTGAAGAAGGCGTATTCCTCAGTGGGGGTGAAATCATAACGACCGGGGTGCGCAATCACCGCAACGCCTCCGGCCTGCGTGATCCAGCGGATGGCATCGCCCAGGCTGGCCCAGCGGTGCTCGATGTAGCCCGGCTTGCCCTCGGTGAGGTAGCGGCGAAACACCTCATGCGTGTCTGCACAAGCGCCCACTTCGACCAGGTAGCGGGCAAAGTGCGTGCGCGAGATCAGATCAGGGTTGCCCACATGCTTCAGGGCCCCTTCGAAGGCGCCCGGGATGCCCACGCGGGCCAGGTCGGCAGCCATGTCACGGGCCCGACGCTCGCGGCCACCCCGGGTGAAGGCCAGGCCTTCGCACATGCGCGCATCGGTGTGGTCAAACCCCAGGCCCACGATGTGCACGGTCTTGCCAGCAAAGGTGACCGAGATCTCGGTGCCGGTGAGGTAATCCATGCCACGTGCGTGTGCGGATTCGAGCGCGAACTGCTGCCCGCCCACTTCGTCGTGGTCGGTCAGGGCCCAGAGCTGGACGCCATTGGCACACGCCCGATCGGCCACAGCCTCCGGCGTGAGCGTGCCGTCCGACACGCTGGAGTGGCAGTGGAGATCGGCGTTGATCAGGTGCAGGGCAGACGACATTACTGACATTGTAGGCAGCGCCGTCACGCCTCAGCGCCTGTCAGCGCTCATACCCGTGACCGGCGTACTGATTTCGATAGGACCGCGCGTAGGCGTCCATGCTGGCTTGCGTGAGTTCGCACACCAGTTTCTCGTCAATCGGCTGCCGGTAACGGAACTTGACGTGCCGCATACCTTTGCCCGCGCCTTGCAGCTCCGGGAAGTCGCTCAGCAACTGCACCCCGTTGAAGACCTGGAGGTGGGCATTGAGCTTGTACATGACGATGGCCAGCACGTTGTCGCCATCGTTGGTGAAGACCAGGTTGCCCCATTTCACTTCAGGGCGCAGTTGAGGGGCCACCGACAGGACCGCGCGCTGGATGGCTTGCGCCGTCTCTCGCTGCTCGGGGCGGACACTGTCGTAAAACGCGTTGATCAACGCGGGAGATTGCAGGGGTCGGCGCATGGGGGAAAGGCCCAGACAAAAGGTACTACCAGAGCATTGATACCCGATCGCCCCCTCCCTGAAGCCTTGAGGGGCTTCCGTGCGACCCGATAGCCAGCGACGGCCTCCGTGTGGATGTCATTGTTATGCCCAGGTTGTGCCCGGGCTTCACATCGGAGCTGTCACAGCGTGCCCAAGGGCACTCAATACCGCCATTGATGTTACCGCAAGTACTCATCGTGCCCCATCCTTGGAATGGGTGGCACGTGCCTGTTTTGTCGGCCTGAAACGCTCAGGTTTTAGGCAGGGTCACCCCATGTTGCCCCTGGTATTTGCCACCTCGGTCACGGTAACTGGTTTCGCACACTTCATCGCTTTCGAAAAACAGCACCTGTGCACAACCCTCGCCCGCATAGATCTTGGCGGGCAACGGGGTGGTGTTGCTGAA
>JBEGRT010000466.1:0-3944 GCA_041180305.1 Pseudomonadota bacterium | reverse complement strand
AGTGGTGATGGCTTCACTGTAGGAAGAGCACACCACGGGCACTTCGCGCATCAGCGCACCCCGGGCGGCACTGCAAGGCTGTCACCGTGTGCTTGCACATCTTGACGAATGTCAGCGTCAGAAAGCGCGTCGCGCACGCCGCACGGCCGCCCGCATGCGGGCCAGCAACTCGGCGGCCCCCACCTGCTCGTTGACGACATCACAGGCTCCACTTTCTAGCGCCACGATGGCAGCCACCGGGTCTTGCGCCCGCGTGATGACCAGCAAAGGCAGCTGTGTCTGGTGATGCAAGCGGGCACAGGCGCCGGCAGGGTCCGCACCCAGGGCCTGCCAGGGGGCCACGATCAGGTCGATCGGAGCCTCAGACAGCACCTGCAGGGCCTGCTGCACATCGGTGAAGGTCAGGTCCACCTGATCAGCGGGCCAGGCCGGTGGCAAGCGTCGCGTCAGGGTCGCGGGGGCATCGGGGTTGATCCACAGGCATTGCATGCCACAGGCCTCCAGTCAGTCAGGACCCGATCGATGCTATCGACCCAGCCTGCCAGCGGGCGTGTGGAAAGGTCAGGCAGTGTCAAGCTGCGCAAGCATCGGCTTGACGTGCTCGGGGCAGGCTCAAGGTCACGCACAGGCCCCCGCCTGGCCGGTTGTGCGCCCGCACGCTGCCCCCATGCCAGGCCATGGCCCGCCGCGCGATGGCCAGCCCCAGGCCGCTGCCCTGTCGGGGCTCGGCCCCCTCCACCCTGACGAAAGGGCGGAAGATGTCTTCCAGGCGCGATTCCGGCACGCCCGGGCCCTGGTCCATCACATGGCAGACCCATTCATCCGCGCGCACACGGGTCTGCACCACCACACGTCCATGGGGCGGGCTGAACTTCAAGGCGTTGCGGATCACGTTCTCGAAAGCCCGACAGAGCAGTTCATCGCACACCTCGGCCACAAAGGCGGGCCGGCCATCCATGACCACTTCCAGCCCCGTGCCACGTGCCTCGAACACCGCGTCATCGACCAGGGTTTCGATCAAGGCCATCACATCGATCTCCCCCACAGAGGCCGTCAATGCGCCCGCCTCGAGGCGATGCAGGGTCAACAGTTCGTCGATCAGCTCCTCCAGGCGCTGGCCCTCACGCTCCAGCCGGGCCATGGCCTGGGGCAAGCTGTGCTGGTCCTGCCGGAGCAAACCGAGCGCGACCTGCATGCGGTGCAAGGGCGATCGCAGTTCGTGCGAGACGTCGTGGAACAGCTCGCGCTGGGCATCCGTCAGCTTTTCCAGCTCGGCGGCCATGCGGTCGAAGTCATGCGCCAGGTCCACGATCTCGTCACGCCTGCGCCCCATGCGCGGCGACACCCGCGTGTGAAAGCGCCCCTCGCCCACCTCACGCAGCGCCCATCGCAAATGCATCAGTGGGCGCGACAGGTACCACGCCAGCAACCAGCTGGTCAGCAGACTGGCCACAGCACCTGATACCAGCGGCGGCAAAGGCACCGCATGTGGGGGTGGGCCCATGCCGTGTGGCCCGGAGGCCGGAGGCCCCGCCGCATGGCTGGCGGGCGGCGGGGCTTGCCGGAACGGTTCTCGCCAATGGAAATAGGCCGCCGTGGCCAGGATGGACAGCAGCATGCTGACCCACAGGATCAGCAGCAGCTTCCAGAACAGTCGGCCCGCGCCCAGCCAGCGCATGTCAGTCACGCAGCAGCTGGTAACCCAGGCCGCGCACGCTCTGGATCCAGGATTGGCCGTCGGCCCGAGGCCCCAGCTTCTGGCGCACGCTGCTCACGTGCACATCGATGCGCCGGTCGTAGCGATTCAAAGGTTGCCCGAACACTTGCTGGGAAATGTCCTGCTTGCTGACCAGCTGCCCCGCCTGCCGAGTCAGCACCGCCAGCACATTGAATTCGGTGCCCGTGAGTTCCAGGGGTGCGTCGCGCAAGCGGGCTGTGCGCTTGCCAGGCCACAGGCACAACTCGCCCGCGGTCAGCACATCGGGGTGGGTGAGCGCAGGCCCCTGTTCGCGCGACTGGGTGCGCCGCAAGATGGCCCGCAGGCGTGCCACCAGTTCGCCGGGGGAACAGGGCTTGGGCACGTAATCGTCAGCGCCCATTTCAAGGCCCACGATGCGGTCGATGTTGTCGCCACGGGCCGTCAGCATCACCACCGGCACTTCGCTGCCCGCCCGAATGCGGCGCAAGGCCTCGATGCCCGTCACCTTGGGCAGCATGATGTCCAGCACCACGATGTCGCAAGGCTCCTGCAGGGCGCTGCGCACTCCGGCTTCGCCATCGTGGGCCACCCGCACCTCGAACCCCTCGCAGACGAGGTAATCCGCAAGCCAGCGGGTCAGCTCGGCATCGTCATCGACCAGCAGAACGTGAGGCATGAGGCATGGGGCGTCAGGAAAGCCAACCCTTGCAGTATCCAGGCACGCCATGCACAAGGGGCCCGAAGGCCCCCTGTCTTTACCGAGCTTGACGAACTTGCAGGCCTGCCGCAACAGGCCGCAGGATCACGGGCGAATCACTTGTAGACGCCGCCACACACCACGGTGTCCTCAAGTCGCTCGCAGTACATCTCCTTGGGCTCGATCTTCTTGGTCTCTGGGTTGGTGAACTTGTAGTCCTGCCAGAAAGTGCCCTTGGCCTTGGCCAGCTCGACACGCTCCTTCACGAAGGCCTTGCCATCGATGTCCTTGAGGTCGATCAGGTTCTTGCCGATCATCTTGGCATTGGCGCCATGGGCAAACACGGTGCCATCCAGGCCGTACACCACCAGGTACAGGTCATGCACATGCCAGGTGGCATTGCCCTTGTCACTGAATTCGGCGTAAGCCTTGTCCTTGCCGCCAGCCTTGATCGTGGCGATGCCCTTCTTGACCATGGCCACGGCGTCGTCTCGGCTCGCGCCGCCATCGGCCGCAAGGGCCTGAACGGTCAGGCCTGAACAGGCCAGCAACACGGATGCAGCGATGTATCGCATGAATGCTCTCCTTGATGAGATCGGGTCAGTCCACCAGGCCCATGTCGGGGCTGGTCAGCATGCTTTCGATGTCCAGCAGAATCACCATGCGCTCACCCACCTGGGCCAGCCCACGGATGTAGGCCGCATCGATGGCAGAACTCATGTCCGGCGCCGGGCGCAAGGCCTCGACCGGGATCTCCATCACGTCGCTGACGGAATCGACCACCACACCGATGGTGCGCTGCCCGATGTGCAGGATGATCGACACCGTGAAGCTGTTGTACTCGGCTTGCGAGCAGCCAAAGCGCATGCGCAGGTCCACGATGGGCACGATGGTGCCCCGCAGATTGACCACGCCTTTGAGAAAGTGCGGCGCATTGGCAATGCGGGTGGGGTTTTCGTACCCGCGGATTTCCTGAACTTTCAGGATGTCGATGCCGTATTCCTCATCGCCCAGACGGAAGGTCAGGTACTCGCGGGCCACAGCCTCGGCCTGAACATCGATCTTTTCCATCATGCCCATGATCTCGTCTCCAATCAGTGGCGCGAACGGCGCACCAGGGATGCCACATCCAGGATCAGTGCCACACGGCCATCGCCCATGATGGTGGCACCCGACACGTCATTGACCTTGCGGTAGTTGGTCTCCAGGTTCTTGACCACCACCTGTTGCTGGCCCAGCAGTTCGTCGACCAGCACGGCCACGCGACCGCTCTCGGCCTCGACGACCACCATGATCCCGCTGTTGTGCTCCCAGTCGAAGCGGGGCACATCGAACACCTTTTCCAGCTCGATCACCGGCATGTATTCGTCGCGCACCTCGACCACGCGGCCCGAACCACCCACGGTCTTGATCATCTCGGGGCTGACCTGGAAGCTTTCCACCACCGACGACAGCGGCAGGATGTAGACCTCTTCGCCCACGCCCACGCTCATGCCGTCCATGATGGCCAGGGTGAGTGGCAGCCGAACCGCCACGCGCATGCCATAG
>JBEGRT010000465.1:0-2587 GCA_041180305.1 Pseudomonadota bacterium | reverse complement strand
AGATGCAGCACGCCGTCGCTGCGCCCCCAGTCAGGCACCACCGAGGCCAGGCCCACAGCCGCCACCATGGCCAGCAGGAACCAGTCGATGGCGCCTTGGGGCTGGCGCAGGCTTCGCGGATGTCGCGGGGGGCGTTTCATGGGGATACTTCGGGCGGAAAACCCGTTAGGGTAGCGCACGCGCACTGAACGACAAGAGACGAAGCCCCACCCCCATGGCCGAAGCCTTCAAACACCTCATCGGGCCCCACACCGTGGCCGATGTCGGCCGGCACCTGCACAGGGTGTGGCCGGCCTTCGACCGCCCAGCTTTCGAACAGCAAGCCCTGAACGGACTGGATGCCCTCGAATTCAAGGCCCGGGCCGAGCACCTCAGCCAGGCGCTGTCAGCCCACCTGCCAGAGTACTTTCCGCAAGCGGCCGACATCCTGCAGGCCAGCCTGAAGGCCGTGCCGCCTGCAGTGCACCACCACGACCCCGACACCGAACTGGGCGCCCTGCAGACCGACGACACCGGCGTGGCTGGCTGGGCGCTGTGGGCCTACGGCGATTACGTGGCCCGCCATGGGCAAGCGCACCTGCCGCGCGCCTTGCAGGCCCTGCACGCCTTCACCCAGCGCTTCACGGCCGAATTCGCCATCCGGCCCTTCCTGGTGGCGCAGTTTGAAGCCGTGCTGCCCGTGCTGGCGCAATGGCAGCACGACCCCAGCGCCCATGTGCGCCGGCTGGTCAGCGAAGGCAGCCGCCCTCGCCTGCCCTGGGGCCTGCGCCTGCACGCGCTGGTGCACGACCCGCGCCCCACCCTGCCACTGCTGCGCACCCTGCAGGACGACCCCAGCGAATACGTGCGCCGCAGCGTGGCCAACCACCTCAACGACATCGCCAAGGACCAGCCCGAGGTGCTGGTGCAATGGCTGAACGAGCACCTGCCCGGCGCCCCGGCCACACGCCAGCGCCTGCTGCGCCACGCCAGCCGGCACCTGATCAAGGCCGGGCACCCGGGTGTGCTGCAAGCCTGGGGGCTGGGGCAAGCCCTCGTGGGGCATGCGAGCCTGACCCTGGCGGCACGCGAGGTGGCCATGGGCCAGAAGCTGGGCATGACGGTGTCGGTCACGGCCGCCACGCACCACCCGCATGAACAGTTGCTGGAGGTCGATTACCGGGTGCACCACGTCAAGGCCGATGGCAGCACCAGCCCCAAGACCTTCAAAGGCAAGCGCCTGAAACTGGCCCCAGGCGCTTCAGCGCAATGGCAGAAGCTGCACAGCTTCGTGCCGATCAGCACCCGAGTGCTGCGGCCTGGGGTGCACACCATCGAACTGGTGGTCAACGGCCAGGTCGAGGCACGAGGCGAGGTGCTGCTCAAGCCTTGAGCCCGCTCGGCTGACTCCGGCTCAGAGCCCGGCAGCGATGGCCGCCTGGGCCTTGTCATCGAAACCCACGGCCAGCACCTGGCCATCCAGCTCCACCACCGGGCGCTTGATCACGCTGGCCTTGTCCAGCATCAGCGCGCGGGCGCTGGCGGCGTCGGTCACTGAGGCCTTGGTGGCGTCATCCAGTTGGCGCCACGTGGTGCCCTGGCGGTTCACCAGCTTCTCCCACCCCACCGCCGCGATCCAGGCGTCCAGCCGGTCGGCGGGCACACCCTGCTTCTTGTAATCGTGGAACTGGTAGGCGCTGCCCTGCTCTTCGAGCCAGGTGCGCGCCTTCTTGACGGTGTTGCAGTTGGGGATGCCGTAAACGATCAGGGCCATGGTCAGGTGCATTCAGTGAAAGGGCTGCAGCCCACACTGTGGCACAAGCTCAGCGGACCGCAGCCTCCTGCGCCTCCAGCGCCCTCCACTCCTCGTCGGTCCACAAACGGGTGCGGGCCACGAAGTGGTGGCCGTCGGCATCTTCCAGCGAAAAGGTGCCCAGGCTGCCCGGGGCCACGTCCAGCGTCAGCTGCACGCCCATCAGGTATTCGCACTGCGACAGGCTCACATGAAAAGGCACACCCGACACGTGCCCCATCAGGCGATCATCGGGCATCAGCAGCATGTCGCCCTCGGCATAGCACATCGGCGCACTGCCTTCGCAGCAGCCCCCTGCCTGGTAAAAGAAGATGGCCCCATGGCGGGCCTTGAGCTGCTCGATCAGGGCCAGCGCCTGGGGCGTGGCGGTCACGCGTTCGATCATGTGCGCTCCGATGAAAAAAAGGGGGGCTCGTGGCCCCCCGAAGAGATGGCGCCCAGGGTTGGAGAGACGCCATCCAGACACTCGATCAAGGAACAGGCCGGGAGGTCAGAAGAAGCCCAGCTTGTTGGCGTCGTAGCTGACCAGGATGTTCTTGGTCTGCTGGTAGTGGTCCAGCATCTTCTTGTGGGTCTCGCGGCCGATGCCCGATTCCTTGTAGCCACCGAAGGTGGCGTGCGCCGGGTAGTGGTGGTAGCAGTTGGTCCACACGCGGCCGGCCTGGATGCCACGACCGAAGCGGTAGGCGCGGCTGCCGTCGCGGGTCCACACACCGGCGCCCAGGCCATACGGCGTGTCGTTGGCGATCTGCATGGCTTCGGCTTCGTCCTTGAAGGTCGTCACGGCCAGCACCG
>JBEGRT010000464.1:0-7764 GCA_041180305.1 Pseudomonadota bacterium | reverse complement strand
TGAGGCCGCCGTGCGCATGGCCATCAGCTTCGGACTGGCCATCCAGGCGGAGATCGCGGCCCGATCCGTATTTGCGCGCAAGAATTACTTTTACCCAGACCTGCCCAAGGGTTACCAGATCAGCCAGTTCGAAATTCCCGTGGTGCAGGGCGGCGTGGTCGAATTCTTCCTCGGTGAAGAGAAGAAAGCCGTGCGCCTGGTGCGTGCCCACCTGGAAGAAGACGCCGGCAAATCGCTGCATGACGACTTCGCCGGCTTCAACGGCGAGAAGTCGTCGGGCATCGACCTGAACCGCGCCGGCACGCCCCTGATCGAGATCGTGACCGAGCCCGACATCCGCACCAGCGCCGAAGCGGCCGAATACGCCCGCGCGCTGCACACCCTGGTGGTGTGGCTGGGCATCTGCGACGGCAACATGCAGGAAGGCTCGTTCCGCTGCGACGTGAACGTGTCGGTGCGCAAGCCCGGCGCGCCCCTGGGCACGCGCCGCGAGATCAAGAACCTCAACAGCTTCAAGCACATCGTCCAGGCCACCGACTACGAGATCAACTGGCAGATCGACCAGATCGAAGACGGCTACGCCATCCAGCAGGCCACCGTGCTGTTCAACCCCGACACGGGCGAGACCCGCGCCATGCGCACCAAGGAAGACGCGCACGACTACCGCTACTTCCCCGACCCCGACCTGCCCCCGCTGGTGATCGCGCCCGAGTGGGTGGAGCGCGTGCGCAGCGAGATGCCCGAGCTGCCCCGCGTGATGGCCGAGCGCTTCGTGGCCGACTACGGCCTGCCCGCCTACGACGCGACCATGATGACGCAGTCGAAGGCTTTCGGGGCCTTCTTCGAAGCCACGGCCAAGGCCTGCGGCCAGCCCAAGCTGGCCAGCAACTGGTTGATGGGCGAGGTCTCGCGCCGCCTGAATGCGGCCGAGCAGACCATCGACGCCTCGCCCGTGTCGCCCGAGCTGCTGGCCGCGATGATCTCGCGCATCAGCGACGGCACCATCTCGAACGCTGGCGCCAAGCAGGTGTTCGAGGGCCTGTGGACCGGCGAAGGCAGCGGCGAGGGCCTGGCACGCATCGACGCCCTGATCGAGGCCAAGGGCCTCAAGCAGATGAGCGACACCGGCGAGCTGGAAAAGATCCTCGACGACATCCTGGCGGCCAACGCCAAGTCGGTCGAAGAGTTCCGCGCCGGCAAGGAAAAGGCCTTCAACGCCCTGGTGGGTCAGGCCATGAAGGCCACCAAGGGCAAGGCCAACCCGGCCACCGTGAACGAGCTGCTCAAGAAGAAGCTGACGGGCTGAAGCCAGCCAGAGGCCTTGCGGGCGCCAGCGTGCATTCCTCGAGATGCACGGGAGGCGCCCGCCTCAAGACACGCGGCCTGTGCTGATGCGGCCTCGGGCCGTTCGATGCAGCAACACAAACAGTTCGGGATCGACCGTCGGGGGAAAGATCGACTTGAGCCCTGACGCGTCAAGGATCTCCAGAGAACGGTACCGAGGCGCCACCCATCCCTGGTCTGCCCACTGCCGCAGGTATTTGCTGACCAGCTGGCGGCTGCTGCCCGTGACCTGGCAAAGTGTCTCCTGCGTCACGGCCACCACGAGAGACTCCTGCCCATCAGGGCCTGCGGTGGGCCGCGCCAGGTTCAGCAGCGCCAATGCCAATCGTTCGTGCTGGCCCAGCACCAGGGCCATCTGGTAAAGCATCTGGCTCAAGCGCACGTTGCGGGCCAGTTTCAGCAGCATCAGCTTGCTGAAGGCTGGCACGGTGTCCATGATCTCCAGCGCATCGCTGGCAGACATCACCCAGCCCTTGCAAGGCATGGCCGTGACAGCCGACACCGAGGCCACCCGCGCCTCCAGAATCTCCAGCTCGCCAAAGCAGGCTCCGGGGGCCGAAAACGCAGGCACCAACTGGCGCCCCTGGTCGTCCACGAACTCGTAGCGCACCAGACCTGCGTCCAGCATCCAGAGCCCAGGCACGTGCTGTCCCACCTTGTAGAGCACGACGTCTGCCGGGGCCACCCAGGGGCGCATGCGCGCCATCACGACAGACTGATCGGCAGGTGGCAGCGGGTGGAGGAACTGGGCTGGCGTCATGTCAGGAAGTTTGGGGGGCAGCGCGCGGACGCTCACCCCCGGCTTGAGGGAGGGGCCAGCGCGGATGGGGAAACCCCCCGCTCCGATTGCCTTCGCGTGGGTGGTTGCGCCAACGCATGACAGAGAACATGCCAGGCATCTGCACGCACAGGATCGCATCCATGAAGACACACACCGCTCGCACTGCCCATGGCCCCATCCGCATCGTGGCGGCTTCGGCCCTACTGGCCGTTTCCGTCGCCCAGGCGGCAAACAGCGCCTGCCCGGCCACGGTGGATGCCACGAAGTTTGCCAGCTCGGCCGAGCTTCGCCAGATGATGCGCACCGTGGCGGCCTTTGGCGAATTGCGCAACACGGGCAGCGAGGCCGGGGAAAAGACCATCGACTGGCTGGCCAGCGAGATGCGCAAGATCCCTGGCATGACCGTGCGCACCGAAGCGTTCGACGTGCCACGCTGGCAGCCGACCACGCCCAACCCCCAGGGGGCGGGCCGCACGCTGGAGCTGGCCGGAGGCCTGAGCGTGAGCACCGCAGGCGGCAGCCAGACGGTGGCCGTGGGTGGCGCCGTGCCTTTCTCCTTGCCCACGGGCACCGCCGGGAAATCGGGCCCGCTGGTTTACCTGCCAGAGGGCACGGCCATCACGCCAGAGAACGCACGCGGGAAGATCATCGTGCGCGATGTGCCCAAGGCCACCCTGCCCTTCATTGGCCTGGCCCTGCTGGCCTATCACGTCACGCCCGACCTCTATCCCCAGCTGCTGACCGCCTTTGACCGCCCCTTCCTGGGCACCGATGGCCCCTTGGCCGAAGAGCTGATCCTGGCCGGACAAGTGGGCGCTGCAGGCTACATCTCGGTGTTCAACGTGCCACGCGATCAGATCCGCGGCTACTACGACCCGCATTGGGGCACGCACCTCAAGCTGCCTGCTGTTTATGTGGGGGTGGACGAAGGTGAGCTGCTCAAGAAGCTGGCCAGCAATGGCGCCGCAGCGAGCGTGTCGGTGCAGGCCGAGCGCGACACCGCCACCACGCGCAACCTGCATGCCACCCTGCCGGGCGGCAGTGGCGAGCGCGTGGTGCTCAACACCAACACCGATGGCACAGGCTGGGTGCAGGAGAACGGCACGGTGGGCATGCTGGCCCTGGCTCGCTACTTTGCATCGCTGCCACCCACATGCCGCCCGCGCACCCTGGAGTTCGCGCTGGGCTCAGGGCACTTGCAGATGTCTCACGAAGGCAACCGCAAGATCGCCCAGCAGATCGACCGCGATTACGACACGGGCTCGGTGGCCTACGCCATGGTGCTGGAGCACCTGGGCACCAGGGAGCTGCTGCCTGTCTCGCGCGGCACCTTGCCCGGCAAAACCTTGAAGTTCTCGGGCAAGGCCGAGCCCGCCATCTGGGCCACCGGCACGCCTGCCCTGGCCGCGGCCACGGTGGAGGCCGTCAAGCGCCGCCAGCTCACACGCACCACGGTGTCTCGTGGCCTGGACATCCCCAGCACCTCGCATGTGCCACCGATCTGTGGCTTTGGCGGCATCGGCGGCTACTTCAACGCCCTGATGGTGCCGGTGGTCTCGACCATCTCGGGGCCCTGGTCGCTGTGGGCACCGTCATATGGCGAGTCGGCACTGGACTTCGATCGCATGCGCACCCAGCTGATGGTGGCGGGCGATGTGCTACTGGCCAGCAACAAACTCACCCGCACCGAGATTGCTGGCAACTACCCCAAATACCGCGAGCAGCGTGCGGCAGGCGCGGCCTTGTGCGAGTCGCTGCTGGCCGCGCAACCCAGCGAAGCGCCCTGAACCCTCTCAGGCCTTCTGCCAAGGACACACTGCCCATGCAACGCACACCTTCCGCGCTTTCGCTGCACGCCACCTTGTTGATGACCAGCCTGCTGCTGGCCACTGGCGGCACCGTTGCCCAGGCGGTCACCCCGCCGGTTCAACCCAGCTTCGGCCCCGGCGGCAAGGACTACCCGCACGCCCAGGTGCGCATCAGCCAGGGGGGCTCGGGCTACAACGCGTTCCACGTGTTCGAGCCCACCATGCCCCAGCCCAGCTCGGCCCCGCTGGTCATCATCACGCATGGCTACACGGATTTCTCGGGCTACAAGATGCACGCCGACCTGATCATGCACACCGTGAAAAAGGGCCATGTGGTGATCTACCCGCGCTGGCAGACAGCGCTGTGGGCACCTTGCGCGGGCTCTTACTTCAGCGAGAAGTGCATGGCCTCGGCCACCAAGGGCATCCTCGATGGCATTGCCTACCTGCAGGCCCACAACGCCCGCGTGCAGCCCGAGCTGGACAAGACCAGCTACTTCGGGTTTTCTTACGGCGCCATCATCACGGCCAACCTCACCAACCGCTGGGCCAGCCTGAAGCTGCCCAAGCCGCGCGTGATCTTTCTGGACGAGCCGCACGATGGCGGCCTGCAAGGCCCGACCGAGCCTGCGCTCGACAAGGACCTCTCGGGCATTCCGGCCGATGTGCTCATCCAGTGCCACGTGGGCGAGCAGGGCGTGATCTCCGAGAAGAACAAGGCCATGAGCAGCTGCAACACCGTCTTCCCGCGGCTGGGTCACATCCCCGAATCGAACAAGAACCTGGTCATGCTCTACACCGACAACCATGGCACACCGGCCTTGTCGTCCGGGCATGGCGTGAGCGACGCCAGGGTCACCAATGCCCATGACTTCAACTTCGTGTGGAAAACTTTCGACGCGATGCGAAGCTGCGCCCTGCAAGGCAGCGACTGCGCCTACGGCATGGGCGACACGCCCGAACACCGCGACAACGGCCGCTGGAGCGACGGCGTGGCCGTCAAGCCCCTGAAGGTGCAGAGCACCTCGCCCATCGCGCCTTGAAGGGGCCTTGAAGGGGCCTTGAAGGCGAGGCTCAGGCTCAAGCCTGCAGCGCACCGATGATGAGCTGAACCAGCTCGCCACCTTCGGGCGTGGCCCAGGTGCCTGCCAGCTCAGCGATGAGCTGATTGGTGGTGGTCAGGGTGGCGCCCGCCCGCTCCATGCGGCGCAGCGAGATCTCGTCGGCCAGGCGGGTGGGTGAGCCACCGGCATCGGCCACCACCTGCACCTCGAAGCCCTGGGCCAGCAGCGTGAGCACGGGATACACCGTGCACACGTCGTTGGTCACCCCCGCGACGATCAGCTTCTTGCGGCCGGTGGCTTGCACGGCGGCGGCAAAGTTGGCGTCGTCCATCGCATTGACGATGCCCATGCGTTTGATGCGCTCGGCAAAGGCCGTGGGCAGCGAGGCTTGCAGCTCGCTCAGCAGCGGGCCTTGTGTGTATTCCTCCATGCTGGAGGTCAGCACCGTGGGAATCTTCAGGATGCGGGCGGTTTCGGCCAGCATCACGGCGTTGCGCTTCATCTCTTCGAACGAGATGGACTTGACCCAGCCCATGGTGCCCACCTGGTGGTCGATCAGCAGGATGGCGGTGGTGTCGGCAGTGAATCGGGTGTTGCTCATGGAGTTCTCCTGACAGGGCAAGAAGTGGACGGGGCCTGTTCGCCGGCCCCATGGCGTGAAAACCGAACAGCTCAGAGGGTCCCTAAATCGCCCCGGCGGTACGCGGCAATGGCCGCGGCCAGCGCTTCGGCTGACGCCATGGCCATGGGGCCCTGGCGATGGATGGGCTGGTGCAAGGGCGCACCGGCAAAGAAGGCCACCGTGGCAGGGCCCTGGAGGGCCTGCAGGCGCAGGGTGTGGCCCTGGGCCTGCGCAGCAAAGATCGGGATGTGCCCACCCTCGGCGTCCAGGGGCTGATCTCCCACCACCAGCTCACCGTGAATGGGCAGCGCGAAAGCGGTGTGCCCCGCCTCCACCGGCAGGTCCAACTCGGCGCCAGCCTCCAGCGAGATGTCGAGCAACTGCACCGGCGTCGGCGGGTTCAAGGGCGAACGCACACCGGCGAAGGCCCCCAAGGGCACCCGCACCCTGGCGCCAGGCAGCTGCACCACGGGCACCTCCTGCGGGGTCAGTCGCAAGGCAAAGGGCACCTCGTGTTGCCGATCGGCGGGCAAGTTCACGAAGATCTGCAGCATGTGCACGGTCTGGCCGGGCTGGGCCGGGGTTTCTTCATGCACCACGCCGCGGCCGGCGGCTGTCCAGTGCAGGCCCCCGGGCTGGATCTCATGGCGCCCGCCCAGCGAATCGCGGTTGTCGATGTGGGTCTGCGAATCAAGGAAGAGGTAGGACACGGCTGAGAAGCCCGCATGCGGGTGCGGCGGGAAGGTCGGGCCGCTGATCCAGGCGTGGTCAATGCCCAGGAAAGGGCTGATCAAGGCATCTGCGTGCAGCCCCAGGGCGTGGAACTGACTGCCGTGCGCCATGCGGCGGAGGGGGGCCTGATGTGTCATGGTCGGGGCCTCGCCGGCAGGCAAGGTCAGGAGTCGTGTCGATGGCGTTCATCTTCTGCCTTCCCATTGACGAGATAAAGCCGTCAAAATGGAATTCATTGATCCATCAACGCAACAATCAACATGGATTTGCTCAAGGACATGGCCCTGTTTGTGGAGGTGGCACGGGCCATGAGCTTTCGGCGTGCCGCCGAGGCGCTGGGCATGCCCAACTCCACCGTGTCGCGGCGCATCAGCGGTCTGGAAAAGGCCATCGGCTTGCGACTGCTGCATCGCACCACCCGCAAGCTCGAACTCACAGAAGCCGGGCAGCTCTATTTCGAGCGCTGCCAGCGCATCGTGGACGAGGCACGCCTGGCACACGAGCAACTGGGCGACTGGCTGGCCCAGCCCAGCGGCCTGTTGCGGGTGTCACTGCCTGTGGATTTCGCCACGGCCTATCTGGCCCCCCTGATCGCCGAGTTCACCCGACGCCATCCCGCCATCACGTTCGACCTGGATCTGACGCCCAGGCAGGTGAACCTGATCAGCGAACCCTTTGATGTGGCCATCCGGATGGGCGAGCCCAAGGACTCCAGCCTGATTGCCCGTCCACTGGCCCGACTGCCGACGGGCCTGTATGCCTCTCCTGACTACCTGGCGCGAGCTGGCACGCCCCATCAACCCGCCGACCTGACCGGCCACGAATGCCTGACGTTCGGCTCGGGCAAAAAACCGACCTGGTCCCTGTCGCGAATCGACCAGCCCGACGTGCAGGAGCAAGTGCCCGTGGGCGGCCGTGTGGCGCTCAACAGCGTGGGCATGATGCGACGGCTTGCCACCCTGGACATGGGCGTGGCCATGATGGTCAGCGACCTGGTGGCCGACGATGTCAGACAGCATCGGCTGACCCAGGTGCTGCCGCTGTGGCAAGGCCCGCCCGTGCCCGTTTACGCCATGACAGAGACGCGCCTGCTGCCCGCCAAGACCCAGCGCTTCATCGAATGCCTGCGGGAGTGGCTGGGCCAGGATGGGGCGGTGGCCCGGATCGGTTGACGGGCCTGAAGGCCAGGCCTCACCCTCAGGTCAGGTAAACCCCGAAGCTTGCCGCCCTTGAGAAGCAATGGCCGACATGGCCAATGACGTGGCGGCCATGCATGCGAATACTTCTGGGCAGTGTGTTTCAACCCCCAGCCCAAGGACGGACAGCCATGCCTCGCATCACTCGCCTCATCTGCCAAATCTTTTTCTGGCTGCTCATGGCCATGGGCAGCGCGCACGCGCAAACCAGCCCCCG
>JBEGRT010000463.1:0-5078 GCA_041180305.1 Pseudomonadota bacterium | reverse complement strand
CACCACGGCGATGTCCACCGCGCCGCCCTCGGGCGAGTACTTGTAGGCGTTGGACATCACGTTGCCCAGCGCCTGGCGCAGCTTGTTGCGGTCCACGCGCACCGGCACGGTGGCGTGGTCTTCGGGCACCTGCAGGCCCGGCGCCTCGCGGCCCGCGGGCGGCTTGAAATCGCCGACGATTTCCGTCACCAGGCCGGCCAGGTCCAGGGTCTCGATCTCGAAGTCCTGGCCGCGGCGCGCCTCGATGCGCGCCAGGTCCAGCAGCTCGTTGACGATGGCCACCAGCAGCTGGCTCTGGCGGTGGATGGTGGCGATCAGCTCGCGCTGGCGCTCCGGCTTCATCTGCCGGTGCAGCAGCAGTTCGGCAAAGCCGTAGATGCTGGCCATGGGCGTGCGCAGCTCGTGCGCGGCCGTGGACAGGAACTCCGATTTCATGGTGTCGAGCTGGTGCTGCTGGGTCACATCGACCGCATAGAGCACCTGGCTGACGGCCTGGCCCTGGGTGCGCAAACCGATCAGGCGCAACACCGCGGTCTGCGGTCGCTGCACCGTGATCAGCTGCCCCATCTGGCCTCGCCCGCCCGAGCCCTCGGGGCCCTCGAAGCAGGCCTCCAGCCCCACGAAGGCCTGGGGTGCGACCGCCTGCATGCGCAGCAGCGATTCCAGCTGGTCGCCATCGGCCCCGCGCACCTGGCTCTCCCGCAGGCCGGTCAGGCGCAGGAAAGCCTGGTTCACGAACTGCACGCGCCCCTGGGCATTGAACGTGAGCAGGCCATCGGGGCTGAGGGCAAACAGTGCCCCCAGCTGCTCATTGACCGCTTCCAGCTGCGCCTCGTGTTCGCGCAAGGTCTTCACGCCGGCGTTGATGTCGACCAGCTGCTGGTTCAGCCGCATGGAGGCCTCGTTCAGGCTGCCCACCAATTGCAGCACCTCGACCGGGGCCTTGCGCAGCCTGAGCTGGCGTCCGTCGGCATGGGGCAGCTGCACGGCAAAGCGGGTGGCCCGCGCCAGCGCCTTCATGGGCGAGCGCATGAACAGCACCAGCAGCCCACCGCACACCAGCACCGCCAGCACGCCGGCCACGGCGGCGCCCTGCAGGATCTGGGCGCGCAACACGTCCAGCGACTGGCGGCTGTAATCAACCCGCACCCAGCCAATCAACCGGCCCGCCACGATGGGGTACCAGGCGCGCACCAGCCCGGGATGGCGGTCGTCTTCCAGGTATTCGGCAGGATGCAGCCGCACCGCTTCGGGCGGCAAGGCCACGCGCGCGCGCGGCTCGTCGAACACCACGCGCCGTGGGCCCTTGTCCGGCCGTTCCACATGGGTCAGTGAGCGGCCCTTGTCGTCGCTGACCTGCACGGCACGCACATCGGGCAGGTCCACCGTGTGCAGCGCCAGGGTCTCGACCTGGTCGAGCGTGTCGGTGAGGATGAGGTTGCCGCTGGAGACGGCCATGAAGCGCGCCAGCATCAGCGCCTGCTGGCGCATGGCCTGTTCGGCCACGCGCGACTGGGCATAGGCCGTGTACCCACCCAGCATGGCGATGGCCACCACGACCAGGCCAGAGACCACCAGCACCAGTTGCTGGTGCAGCCGAAGGGATCGGACACCCCACCGAGGAGGTTGCTCGGGCGTGTTCATTCCACGTACTTCTCAAGCCGCAGCTGTTCCAGCGGGGCGTAATCGCGGTCGTAGAGGGCCGCCACCGGCCGAGGCATCTGGATGCCCTGCAGCAGGGCCTGGCCCGCGGCGTCATTGCGCCAGCGCGTCAGGGCTCCGAGCAGTTGCGCCCGCAAGGCCGCGGGCAGGCGGGGGTGCAAGGCCAGGGGGTGCGGTGGCACGGCGGGGGTTTCCATCAGCACGCGCAACTGTTTGCGCACTTCGTCGGGCTCGCGGTCCAGGGTGGCCCGGATGCCGCCCGCCGCCGCTGACCGGCCGACCAGCACCTGGCGGTAGGCATTGGTGTGCGTTCGCGCATAAACCGCCTGGAATGGCACCTTGTAGCGTTCGTTGAGCAGCGCCCGGATCCACAGCGAAGCGCCAAAGGCGTTGGGGGCCGGAAAGGCGATGTCCTTGCCCTTGAGTTCCTGAACTGTGCGGATCGGGTCGTCCTTGTGCACCACCAGCAGGCCCGCCAGCGGCGTGACATCGCGCACCACAGGCTCGTAGCCTTGCGCCTTGCGTGCCATGACCATGTGGTACGGGTTCAGGAAGACCAGGTCACAGCGGCCGCTCTTGAAATCGTCTTCGAAAGCCGGGATGTCCTTGGCGATGCGCAGGTTGAAGTGCACGCCCAGTTCCTGTTCCAGCCGCTCGAGGGCCGGGCCCCAGGTGCGTTGCAGCTCGACCGGCTGGAATTGCGGCACCACAGCCACCTGCAGCAGGCTGGGCGTGGCCGCCCGGGCAGCGCCGACCGTGCCGGCCAAGCCGCCACAGACCGCCCCTGCACCCAGGGCCGCATCTTTCAGCCACTGTCGGCGACCCTGCAAAGCGTGTTCGGACATGACTCCCTCCCGAGAGGACACAGACTCCAGAAGATTGTCGGCCGAACCGCGCCAGAACTCAGGGTGGGCACGCACAAAGGGCCCCTGCTGGGGCCCTTGTGCGTGGCGCCTGTCACACAGGCGAGGCTTCAGCCCTGGCGGATCAGGTGGTCGAAGGCGCTCAGGGCGGCGGTGGCACCCGCGCCAGCGGCGATCACGATCTGCTTGTAGGGCACGGTGGTGCAGTCGCCGGCCGCGAACACGCCCGGCACATTGGTGTGGCCCTTGGCATCGATGATGATTTCACCGAACTTGCTGAGTTCGACCGTGCCCTTGAGCCATTCGGTGTTGGGCACCAGGCCGATCTGCACGAACACGCCCTCCAGCGGCACGGTGTGTTCTTCGCCAGTGGCGCGGTCCTTGTACTTCAAGCCATTGACCTTGCCCTCGGCACCCGTGATCTCGGTGGTCTGCGCATTCGTGTGAATGGTCACGTTCGGCAGGCTCTTGAGCTTGTTGACCAGCACGGCGTCGGCCTTGAGCTGGTCGGCGAACTCGATCAGGGTGACATGGGCCACGATGCCGGCCAGGTCGATGGCCGCTTCCACACCCGAGTTGCCCCCGCCGATCACGGCCGTGCGCTTGCCCTTGAACAGCGGGCCATCGCAGTGCGGGCAGTAGGCCACGCCCTTGTTCTTGTACTCGGCCTCGCCGGGCACGTTCACATTGCGCCAGCGCGCGCCGGTGCTCAGGATCACGGTCTTGGCCTGCAGGGTGCCGCCGTTCTCCATCTTCACCTGAATCAGGCCACCGGGCTGCTCGGCCGGGATGATCTGGGCAGCCTTCTGCAGGTTCATGATGTCCACGTCGTAGGCACGGGCGTGGGCTTCCAGGGCTGCGGCCAGCTTGGGGCCGTCGGTTTCCAGGATGGAGATGTAGTTCTCGATGCCCAGGGTGTCGTTCACCTGGCCCCCGAAACGCTCGGCGGCGATGCCGGTGCGGATGCCCTTGCGGGCGGCGTACACCCCCGCAGCGGCGCCAGCGGGGCCACCGCCCACGATCAGCACGTCGTAAGGCGCCTTGGCGTCGATCTTGGCGGCTTCCTTCGCGGCCGAGTTGGTGTCCAGCTTGGCCACGATCTCGGCAGCCGTCATCTTGCCGGAGGCAAACACCTGGCCGTTCAGGAAGACCATGGGCACGGCCATGATCTCGCGCTGTTCCACTTCTTCCTGGAAGGCGCCGCCCTCGATCACGGTGGTCTTGACCTTGGGGTTCAGGATGGCCATGAGCGACAGCGCCTGCACCACGTCAGGGCAGTTGTGGCAGCTCAGGGACATGTAGACCTCGAAGTTGAAGTCACCCTCCAGGGCACGGATGGCGTCCATGACCTCGGCGTCTTCCTTCGGGGGGTGGCCGCCGGTCCACAGCAGGGCCAGCACCAGCGAGGTGAACTCGTGGCCCAGGGGCAGGCCGGCAAAGCGCAGCGAGGTGTCGGTGCCTTCGCGGCGCAGCGTGAACGACGGGCGGCGCACGTCCTGGCCGTCGGTCTTGAGCGTGATCTTGTCAGCGCGCAGGCCCTGGATGGTCTGCAGCAGCGACAGCATGTCGCGGGAGTTTTCAGAGTCGCTCAGCGAAGCCACGATCTCGAACGGTTGCTGAACGCGCTCCATGTAGGCGCCGAGTTGAGCTTTGAGGTTGTCGTCGAGCATGGTGAGCTTCCTTCGTTTCGAGATTCAAGCGACTTTGAAAACCGGCCCTCCTTGCACCAGGAGTTGCCAGCGAGCAGGCAGTGTTTCGCCATCCCGGCGGGCCTCTTGAGCCCACCAGGATCGCAATGTCAACCATGTGGTGAGGTTGTGCCTCAACACAGATCAGGGTTCAGGCAGAAATCAGATCTTGCCGACCAGGTCCAGCGAGGGAGCCAGGGTCTTGGCGCCTTCCTTCCACTTGGCCGGGCAGACCTGGCCAGGGTTGGCGGCGGTGTACTGGGCAGCCTTGAGCTTGCGCAGGGTTTCCGACACGTCACGGGCGATTTCGTTGCTGTGCACTTCGGCGGTCTTGATCACGCCATCGGGGTTGATCACGAAGGTGCCACGCAGCGACAGGCCTTCTTCTTCGATGTGCACGCCGAAGGCGCGGGTCAGCTTGTGGGTGGGGTCACCAACCAGGGGGAACTGGGCCTTGCCCACGGCGGGCGAGGTTTCGTGCCACACCTTGTGCGAGAAGTGGGTGTCGGTGGTCACGATGTAGACCTCGGCACCAGCCTTCTTGAATTCTTCGTAGCTGTTGGCAGCGTCTTCGATTTCGGTGGGGCAGTTGAAGGTGAAGGCAGCCGGCATGAAGATCAGCACGGACCACTTGCCCTTCAGGCTTTCGTCAGAAACGGTGATGAATTCGCCCTTGCCGCCGCGGTTCACGAAGGCTTCGGTCTTGAACGGTTGAACTTGGGTGTTGATCAGGGACATGAGATCTTCCTGTCGAGGTTGGTGGGTGAATCCTGGGCTCTCTGCTGCGGTGCAGAGTGCGTTGTTCGGGACAACGGAGTGAATCTTAGGTCAGCCCGTGTCATATGGCGAATTGATTGAACAAATT
>JBEGRT010000462.1:0-3526 GCA_041180305.1 Pseudomonadota bacterium | reverse complement strand
GGTGCACGATGAGCTTGAGGCGCATCTTGCGGCGCACGGCGGTCTCGCCAAAGATGGCCTTGATGTCCAGCAGCCCGATGCCGCGCACTTCCAGCAGGTTCTGCAGCAGCGCCGGGCAGCGACCCTCGATGGCCGAGCGTGACACGCGGTAGAGATCGACCGCGTCGTCGGCCACCAGGCCATGGCCGCGGGAAATGAGTTCCAGCCCCAGTTCGCTCTTGCCCAGGCCGGATTCCCCGGTCAGAAGCACGCCCAGGCCCAGGATGTCCATGAACACGCCGTGGCGGGTGATGCGCTCGGCGAAGTGCTGGGTCAGGTAGCTGCGCAGCACGTCGATCACGTGGCCGGCCGGCTCCCTGGTCACGAACAGGGGAATGCCGGCGCGGCCGCACATGGCCACCAGCTTGTCGGACGGGGCCTGCGCATCGGCCACCACCACCACCGGCGGCTCCAGGGTCACGATGCGCTGGATGCGACGTTCCTGGTCTTCCGGGGTGGAATTTTCGAAGTAGGCGTGTTCGCGCACGCCCACGATCTGCACCCGGTAGGGGTGGATGTAGTTCAGGTACCCGACCAGATCGGCCGCCGACTGCGCCGATTGCACGGCTTCTTCATCGAAACGGCGTTCGGGGTGGGCGTGACCGGCGATCCACTCCCACCGCAAGGCGGTGCGGTTGGCCTCGAAAAGCAGCTCGGCACTGATGACGGCAAGGTCTTTGGCGGACACTGGGGAGTCGAGGCTCTGGGGGGTTGAGGGGCGTCAGGCCACCGATTTCAGCGGCTGCCAGCGCTCGATCAGGTCGTGCACGGTGGCGGCTTCGGGCTCGGTCTTGAGGCGCTCACGCAGTTCGCGGTCAGACAGCAACTCGGCGATTTCCGACAGGATCTCGAGGTGACGCTGGGTGGCGGCCTCGGGCACGAGCAGGAAGATCAACAGGTTGACGGGTTCGTCGTCCGGGGCATCGAAGGCGATGGGCTGGTCCAGGCGCAGCACGGCGGCCAGGGGGTTCTTCAAACCCTTGATGCGGCCATGGGGAATGGCCACGCCATGTCCCAGACCGGTCGACCCCAGTCGCTCACGGGCGAACAGGTTGTCGGTCACCGTGGCGCGCGCGATCGCGTGGTGATTCTCGAACAGCAGGCCGGCATGCTCGAACACGCGCTTCTTGCTGCTCGCTTCCACGCCCACCAGCACTTGGTTGGCAGGCAGGATGGATGAAAGTCTGTTGGACATGCTTCAGCAGGGACGACGGTCAGACCTTGTTCCCTGCCCCCGGGACAGATAAGGGGCGGATTATAGAAACCCGCGGCCAGACTGGGGTGGCCCGAAAGCCCACCAGTTCAAGGGATTTTGCATGGCTTGCTGCGGCGCAGCAAGTGCGGTCAGCCACATTCATCACAAAAGCTTCACGAAACTGCCATGCGCTCATGGTGCACGGGACACCTCGGGCGAGTGCATGAAAAACGGCCCCGAAGGGCCGTCAACTTGGTGCCTCGCTGCGCGGGCGTCCCGCACTCAGCGCGCACAAGGAACTGCTGTGTCGTGCGGTGCTTTCCATGTCACAGAGGCATCTCCCAGACGTTGTCGCCCTGACGTTTCAGCGGGGCATGGTGGTGATCCTGGACCTTGGTCTTGTGACGGCAGACCTGGCGGTCAAGCTTGTCCATCAGGTTGTCGATGGCGGCGTACAAATCTTCGTGTGCGGTCTCCACAAAAATGTCCTTGCCCTTGACGTGCAAGTTGACTTCAGCCTTCTGACGACGATCCTTTTCCTTCTGCTTTTCAACACTGAGGATGACCGTCACGTCCACCACTTGGTCAAAGTGTCGGGTGACCTTGTCGAGCTTGGTAAGCACATACTCACGCAGCGCGGGAGTCACTTCCAGATGGTGGCCACTGATCGTCAGATTCATACCGCCTCCTTTCGAGGGCAGAGAGGTTGGAAACACCGGCTGTCGGGACTGCCTGGCGGTGTCTCATCGCCTGGGGCAATTCGTCAACCGGACAATCAGTCTGCTCCTGTTCGCGCTTCGTGACAAGTCCATGACAGCAGTGTTTGCATCGATTTACGAGCCTGCGTGAAGGATCTACGATCTGAGGCTGATCCCGATCAAATCGGCTCAAGCGCCCCGTCGGGTTGCCGAGTTGCTGCCGAGCAAGGCGCCGTCAGCACAACTCCAGCGCCACGGCCGTGGCCTCACCGCCGCCAATGCACAGGGCGGCCACTCCCCTGGTTTCCCCACGCTGGCGCATGGCATGCACCAGGGTCACGAGCAGGCGCGCGCCGGTCGCGCCGATGGGGTGCCCCAGTGCACAGGCCCCCCCATGCACATTGACCCGCTCGGGCTCCAGGCCCAGGGCCTGGACGGCCACCTGCGTGACCAGGGCGAAGGCCTCGTTGATCTCCCACAGGCCCACCTCGTCGACCTCCCAGCCCACTTCGGCCAGCAAGGCCTCGATGGCCCCGACGGGCGCGGTGGTGAACTGAGCCGGTTCGCGTGCATGACTGCTGTGGGCCACCAGGCGCGCCAACGGCTTGCAGCCCAGGCTGACGGCGCTCGAGTGCCGCATCAGCACCAGGGCGGCCGCGCCGTCGGACAGGCTGCTGGCATTGGCCGCCGTGATGGTGCCTTCGGGCCCGAAGGCTGGCCGGAGCTGGGCGATGCGGTCGAGCTGCACAGTGAACGGGGTTTCGTCGCGCAGCATCAGGCGGGCAGGCCCGTGCCCTGCCCTGCCGTGCTCACACACAGGCAGCGGCACCACCTCGGCCTCGAAATGCCCCGCACCCCAGGCGGCCAGGGCCCGGCCGGTGGACAGGCGAGCCCAGTCGTCCTGCTCGCCGCGGGTCAGGCCGAATTCGGTGGCGGTGGCTTCGGCCAGCTGCCCCATCAACAGGCCTTTGTAGCGGCTGTCGCAGGCCTCTTGCAGGCCATCGAAGTAAAGGTGATCGAGCAGCTGCTGATGACCCATGCGCCAGCCCTGGCGCCCACCGGGCAGCAGGTGCGGCGCCTGGCTCATGGATTCCATGCCGCCAGCCACCACCACATCGGTGGTGCCGGCCAGCAGCAGATCGTGGGCCAGCATCACGGCCTTCATGCCCGAGCCACACACCTTGCCGATGGTGGTGCACGGCACCTGCAGGGGCAGACCGGCCTGCAGGGCCGCCTGACGGGCGGGCGCCTGCCCCAGACCCGCCGTGAGCACACACCCCATCAGCACTTCGCCCACATGCTGAGGGCCCATGTCGAGTTGCGCCAGAGCACCGCGAATGGCCGCTGCACCCAGCGCCGGCGCGGGCTGTGCGGACAACTGGCCCATGAAGGCCCCGATGGGGGTGCGGGCCGCGGCAACGATCACGATGGCGTCGTGCATGACAAAGCTCCTGAGGGGTCAGCGGGGCGCCATGCGCAGGGCACCATCGAGCCGGATGACCTCGCCATTGAGGTAGTCGTTGGCGAACAGGTGCATGACCAGCGCCGCAAATTCCTCGGGATGCCCCGTGCGCGACGGGCAAGGCACGCTGGC
>JBEGRT010000461.1:0-2821 GCA_041180305.1 Pseudomonadota bacterium | reverse complement strand
CCAGCCCTTGGGGTGCCAGAAGATCATGCCGGGCGCTTCATCCTGCAGGTGGAAGAGGTCGAGCTGGCGGCCGAGGCGGCGATGGTCGCGCTTCTCGGCTTCTTCGAGCATGGTCAGGTACTTTTGCAGGTCGTCCTTGCTCGTCCAGGCGGTGCCGTAGATGCGCTGCAACTGTTCGTTGCGGTGATCGCCACGCCAGTAAGCGCCCGCGACCTTCATCAGTTTGAAGTGCTTGAGCTTGCCGGTGCTGGGCACGTGGGGGCCGCGGCACAGGTCGGTGAAGGCGCCTTCGCTGTACAGCGACACGTCCTGGTCGGCCGGGATGCTTTCGATGATCTCGGCCTTGTAGTGCTCACCCAGGCCCTTGAAGTAGCTCACGGCCTCGTCGCGCGGCAGCACCTTGCGGGTCACGCGTTCATCTTTCTTGGCCAGTTCGGCCATCTTCTTTTCGATGGCGGCCAGATCTTCCGGCGTGAAGGGGCGCTTGTAAGCGAAATCGTAATAGAAACCGTCTTCGATGGTCGGGCCGATGGTGACCTGCGCCTCGGGGAACAGCTCCTTGACGGCATAGGCCAGCAAGTGGGCCGTCGAGTGACGAATGATGTCCAGGCCATCGGCGTCCTTGTCGGTGACGATGGACAGCGCCGTGTCGGCTTCGATCAGGTGGCTGGTGTCGACCAGGCGGGCGGCATCGCCCTGGCCCACGCGACCCGCCAGCGCGGCCTTGGCCAGACCGGAGCCGATGGAAGCAGCCACGTCGAACACAGTGACCGGGCCGGGGAATTCACGTTGGGAGCCGTCAGGCAGCGAAATGGTGATCATGGGGATTCATTCGGACAGAAAAAAAGCGCGGGGGGCGCCGCGCTTTCCAGGAGAAGACAAGGATGTGCGAAAGCAGCGGCCAGCCGACTAGACCTCGGGCGAGGTGAAGGAGGAGGTCGGAGTTCGCGGTGTCATAACCTGGGGTGCCTTTCTACGGTCCTTACCGGGGGTTGCACGAGGGTTGCGCCGGCGCGCACACCAGCCAGACGACCAGCACACACACCAAAAACCACATTGTAGAGGAGGACACGCAAAAGCCGCCGCCCCGTCGAGCAGATCAGACGGACGGGCAGCCAAAGGCCATGGCAACCATGCAAGGGAGTGGAGGCGCGGGCCGGAGTCGAACCGACCTACACGGATTTGCAATCCGGTGCATAACCGCTTTGCTACCGCGCCGCCGAAAAGAAGAAAGCCTGGTGCACAGACCAGGCTTTCGATGTTTGGAGCGGGATAAGAGGCTCGAACTCTCGACCTATACCTTGGCAAGGTATCGCTCTACCAACTGAGCTAATCCCGCATTGCTTTTCAGCACTTCGCTGTGTTGATCGCGTTTGGTTGTCGTGATCAGCGAAGAACTGAACTATACATCGAATTCACACAAAAGATCAAGTGTTGCGTGATTTTTTCTGCAGGACCGTGGAGGCAGGCCGTGTGACTGCAGACCGCACTAAACTCTTCGGGTGGCTGGCCCTGGTGGTGAAACCGGTAGACACAGCGGACTTAAAATCCGCCGACCCCAACAGGTCGTGCCCGTTCGAGTCGGGTCCGGGGCACCAACGTCGCTGCAGCCCGAGGTCGCGCGCGCCCGTCGCGCGCCAGCAAGCATCTGGCATGACCACGCACGACACCCCTCCCCCGCCGCCTGCAGCACCCCACCCAGCGCCTCGACGCCTCGCATGGGTGCAGGCCGCCTGGCCCGCTGCTCTGGCCGCGAGCCTGCACGCGCTGGGCCCATGGGCATCCAGCCACCTCGCACTGGACCGAACCCTGGCCCTGCAGGGCGAGCCCTGGCGGCTTCTCAGCGGGCACTGGGTGCACACCAACACAGCCCACCTGCTGCTGAACCTGAGCGGCTGGGCACTGCTGCTGGCCGCGCACCCCGCCGCATGGCGAGGCGCCTGCCGGCACGCGCCCCTGACCTGGCTATGGCTGGGCGCCTGCACGGGTGCCAGCCTGGCCTGGACCTTTCCCGCCGTCAGCCCCTACATGGGGCTTTCCGGGCTGCTGCATGGCTGGTGGCTGCTGCTGGCCTGGCGCGCGGTTCAGCAAGGAGAACGCGCCTGGGGCTGGGGCAGCCTGGCGCTGCTGGCTCTGAAGCTGAGCAGCGAGATGGCAGGGCTTTCGGCCCCGCAGAGCGCCGAGTGGATCGGCACCCGCGTGGCCCACGAAGGGCACCTGTGCGGCGCCCTGAGCGGCCTGCTGCTGGCCGTGATGGCCAGGCGGCAGCGCTGAAAGCTGAGGGCATAAAAAAACGGCACCCGAGGGTGCCGTTCTTGCAGAGCTGCTGAATCAGCCCACAGGCCTTGCGGCCTGCAGGGATCAGTGGAATTGCTCTTCTTCGGTCGAGCCGGTCAGGGCCTTCACGGAAGACGAACCACCTTGGATCACGGTGGTCACGTCGTCGAAGTAGCCAGCGCCCACTTCTTGTTGGTGCGACACGAAGGTGTAACCCTTTTCGCGAGCAGCGAATTCGGGCTCTTGCACCATGTTGGTGTAGTGCTTCATGCCTTCGCCGCGGGCGTAAGCGTGGGCGAACTGGAAGGTGTTGTACCAGTTGACGTGGATACCAGCCAGGGTGATGAACTGGTACTTGTAGCCCAGAGCGGACAGCTCTTCCTGGAAGGAAGCGATCTGGCTGTCGTTCAGGTTCTTCTTCCAGTTGAACGAAGGCGAGCAGTTGTAGCTCAGCAGCTTGCCGGGGCATGCAGCCTGCACGGCTTGGGCAAATTCGCGGGCGAAGCCAATGTCGGGCACGCCGGTTTCGCACCACACCAGGTCG
>JBEGRT010000460.1:0-2607 GCA_041180305.1 Pseudomonadota bacterium | reverse complement strand
CAACTCGGGCGACATCCGGCTGGATGGCCAGAACGTCAGCTTCAGCTCGCCGCTGGATGCGCGCGAACAAGGCATCGAGACCGTCTACCAGACCCTGGCCTTGGCCGAGGACCTGGATGTGCCGGCGAATATCTTCCTGGGGCGCGAGCTGACGCTGCTGAACCTGGGGCCCTTGTCCGTCCTGAACCACAGGGCCATGCGCGAGCGCTCCACCGCGATGCTGGAGACCACCGGGGTGAAGATCCAGGACATGTCCGAAACCCTGCGCGGCATGTCCGGCGGACAGCGCCAGTGCGTGGCCATCGCCCGCGCCGCCGGCTTCGCCAAGAAGCTGATCATCCTGGACGAGCCCACAGCAGCCCTGGGCGTGGCCGAAACCGCACGCGTCGAGCAGATCATCAAAGGCCTCAAGCAGCAGGGCATCCCGCTGATCATCGTGAGCCACAACCTGCGCCAGGTTTTTGATCTGGTGGACCGCATCTGGGTCTTCCGCCAGGGCCGCATCATCTGCAGCCGCCCGACCGGCGAGACAAGCCCGGAGGAGATCGTGGGCCTGATCACCGGCGCCATCGATCCCGCCCCCTTCCAGTCGAAAGAGGCCGTGCCATGCTGAAAGGCCTGGACCCTCTGCTGACGCCTGAGCTGCTGATGCACCTCTCGGCCATGGGCCATGGTGAATGGGTCGCCGTGGTGGATGCCAATTTCACGGCCGACTTCCTGGCCGGCGGCAAGCCGGTGATCCGCCTGCCGGGGCACGATCTGGCCCGGGTTTGCCGGGCCGTCAGCTCGGTGCTGCCCCTGGCCGAGGACGTCGCCGCGCCGGCGGCCTATATGCGCGTCTGCCACCAGGCCGAGGCGCACCGCACTGACGCGCAGCGGGCCGTGATCCAGGATCTGGCCGCGCAGGGCCTGGCGCCGGAGCGGGTCGAGGGCGTCGAGCGTTATGCCTTCTACGAGCGCGTCCGCACGGCCAGCCTGCTGGTGCAGAGCGGCGAGATGACAGCCTATGGCAATGTGCTTTTGTGCAAAGGCTTGATCCTGGCCTGAGGTCGCCGCGCCCGCTCACCGCACCGATGAAGCTGTATCTCGATTCCGCGCAGGTCAGTTCCTGGGCCCTGCCTCCGGGCTGCGCCCCCGCCATTGGCATCACGACCAATCCGAGCCTGATCCATCAGGCCGGCCTGTCGGTGAGCCTGCCCACCTATGAGGCGCTGCTCCAGGCTGCCGCCGACCAGGGCTTTGCCGAGCTGATGCTGCAACTGCCTGAGGCCGATGCTGCGCTGGCCTTGCATTGGCAGGAACGCCTGCGCCAGCGGGCCGCCGATGTGGGCTTGGTGCTCACGATCAAACTGCCCTGCCATGCGGCTTGGCGGGGCTGCATCGCTGCCATGCGGCAGGTCGCCCAGCCGGTGCTGCTGACCGGACTGTCCAATGCCGCACAACTGCTCTGGGCCGATGCCCAGGGCGCCGCCTACGTCGCTCCCTACATCGGCCGCCTGGCCGCTGACGGGCGGGATGTCTGGCCCTTGATGGAGGCCTGTGTCCGGGCCCAGCGCGAGCAAGGCCCGGCCCTGCTGGGCGCCAGCATCAAATCGCCGGACGTGCTGGCGCGGCTGATGGCCTGCGGCGCGGCGGCGGTCACCCTGCCGCCCGAGAGCCTGGCAGCCTGGTCGGCCGATGCGCTCACGGAGGCGGCGATGGCGCAGTTCGAGCGCGATACGGCGGACAGCCGCGCAGCGCAGGTCGGCGGGCAAGCCGGCGGCTAGGCCACCCGGCAGGCGGCCATGGCCGCGCCTTGCTCCAGCACGAAGCTGCGGAACAGCCGCTGCCCGGCGGAGAGCGGCGTATCGCGGCGCGTCAGCACGCACCAGTCCAGATACTTGGGCAGGCCTTCGACATCCAGGGCCGCGATGCGGCCGGTGTTCAGCTCGGTCTGAACCGTATGGGCCGAGACAAAGCTGATGCCCATGCCGGCCATGACCGCGCCTTTCACGCCCTCGGTGCCCTGGATTTCGACATCCACATGCACCTGCAGGCGTTGCACCTGCAGCAGGTGTGCAAGAAAGCTGCGCGTGGCTGAGCCGGGCTCGCGGAAGATGAAGGCCTCACCGCGCAAATCCTGCCAACGCAAGGCCTGGGCAGTGGCCAAGGGATGGCTGGGAGCGGCCACCAGCACATGCGGATGCCGCGCAAAAACTTCAGCCTCCACCTCGGCCTCGGCGGGCGGGTAACCTCCCAGCATCATGTCGATGCGGCGGTCGGCCAGCAGGGCCAGGAGCGTTTCGCGGCGATCGAGCGTGAGCTTCAGGCCCAGCTCGGGCTGGCGCCGGCGGAATTCAGCCAGCAGCGCCGGCACGAAGTACTGGCCCGGCGAGACCACGCCCAAGTGCAACTGACCGCGAAATCGCCCGTCCAGCGTGTTCAGTGAATCCTCGGCCACGCTCACCTGCGCCAGGATGACGCGGGTATGGCGCAGCAGTTCCTCGCCGGCTTCCGTCAGGCGGATCGGCCGGGTATGGGTATCGAAGAGGCACAGGCCTACCTCTTGTTCCAACTGGCGAATCTGCTGGGACACGGCACTTTGCGTCATGCCCAGCAACTCGCCTG
>JBEGRT010000459.1:0-7060 GCA_041180305.1 Pseudomonadota bacterium | reverse complement strand
GTGCGCCTTCCCCACCTGTGGCAACAGACGCACCCGCAGCACGAAGGCACCATGTGGTACCGCTTCAAGGTGCGCCATGCCCAGGTGCCGGGGCAGCCTTGGTCGGTGTATTTGCCCCGGGTGGTGATGAATGCGCAGGTGTGGGTCAACGGGCAGCCCATGGGCTACACCGGTTCGCTGGAAGAACCGGTCACGCGCAACTGGTACGTGCCCCTGATGACCACGGTGCAGCCTGCCCAATGGCGTGAGGGTGACAACGTCATCCACATCCGGGTGGTCAGCGGCTACGTGTCACGCAATGGGCTGGCGCCCATCCAGGTGGGCCCGCTGCCCATGCTGGCCGGGCCCTACAAGCTGCGCTACTGGGTGCAGATGGAAGGCGTGCAGGTGGCCAATGTGGCATTGGGCGCGCTGGGCATCTTCATGCTGATCGTCTGGCTGCGCGACCGCGAACAGGACACGGTGGGCTTCATGGGCCTGTCGGCCCTGGGCTGGTCGCTGTCCTGCATGATGGGGGTGACACCCACGCCGTTCCTGCCCACCTACCCCTGGGAAACCATCTGCTATGCGCTGTGGGTGGTGTCGCAGTTGCTGCTGTGCCTGTATTTTTTCCGGTTCGCCGGTGTGCGGCGTCTGTGGGTCGATGCCATCGTCTACACCCTGATGGTGGCCATTCCCATCTACGGGGCCGTGGCGCCGCGCTACTGGATGACCACCGTGATGTACGCCACCATCTACCTGGTGGCCATCTGGAGCATGAGCGCGGCCTTGTGGCATGTGCTGCGTTACCGCCGCAAGGATGGCCAATGGTTGATCACCGGGGTGATGGCGCTGTTGCCGGCGGGTGTGCACGACATCATGGTGATGTCGAATCAGCTGCCCTTCGACTCGATCTACTGGCTGTTCTACACCGGCCCGATCACCATGATCTGCCTGACCGTGATCGTGGCGGGCGACCACGCCCGCTCGCGCCGCGCGCTCAACGACCTGAACCGCAACCTGGCCCAGCGCGTGGCCGAGCGAGAGCAGGCCTTGCGTGAAAGTTTCGAGCGCCTGGCCTCGCTGGAACGCGCGCAGGCCGTGTCGGCCGAACGCAGCCGCATCCTCAAGGACATGCACGACGGCGTGGGCGCCCACCTGACCTCCGCCCTGCGCCTGCTGCAAACCTCGCAAAAAACCAGCGAGCGCCTGGACGTGCCCATGGTGGCCCAGACCCTGCGTGATTCTCTGGACCAGCTCAAGCTGTCCATCGACGCGTTGTCCCTGCAGCCTGGCGATGTCGAAGGCCTGCTGGCCAGCTGGCGTTTCCGCCTGGCCCCGCGCTTGCGCGCATCGGGCATCGACCTGGTCTGGGACGTCGAGCGACTGCCGCGCTGGCCCCAGGGCAACCCGCCCGAATTGCGCCAGCTGCAGTACATCCTGTTCGAGGGCCTGTCCAATGTGTTGCAGCATTCCGGCGCCACGCGCCTGGTGCTGTCGGCGCGTGACCTGGGGCACCACATCCGCGTCAGCCTGATCGACAACGGCCAGGGCTGGCAGGGCACCGGCGGCTATGAAGGGCAGGGCCTGCAGACCATGCGCAGCCGCGCCCAGCAGGTCGGCGCGCGCATGGAGTTTTTGCCGGCCAGCAACGGCGGGCTGGAATTGCGCATCAGCCTGCCCCTGCTCGAAGCCGAATCCTCTCCGATGCCTTCGAAGCCCCCTCGGCCTGATTTATCCTCTGCAGCATGAATGCAGTACCCATCGTCTGGCGTGTCGTGGTGGTCGAAGATGACCCGGACACGCGCCAGTTCCTCGAATCGTGTGTGAAGGACCAGACCCAGTTCGCGCTGGCCGGCTCCTTCTCGTCCCTGCAGCCTGCGCGTGCCTGGTTCACCCAGCACGAGGCCGACCTGCTGCTGGTCGATCTGGGCCTGCCCGATGGCAGCGGCTTGCAGCTCATGCGCGAGGTGCAGCAGCGCTGGCCCCAGTGCGACATGCTGGTGGTGTCGATGTTCGGCGACGAAGAGAACGTGGTGGCCAGCATCGAGGCCGGTGCCGTGGGTTATGTGCACAAGGACGATGAAGCCGCCGACATCGCCCAGACGCTGCTGGCGGTCAAGCAGGGCGCATCGCCCATCTCGCCCATGATCGCCCGGCACCTGCTCAGGCGCATGCAGCCACGCAGCGCAGCACAGCCTGACCCGGCGTTGGCGCTGGATGTGGATGTGTCGCAGGCGGGGGACCCCGCCGTCAGCCTGACCAAGCGCGAGCAGGAAGTGCTGGAATACATCGCCCGAGGTTTCTCGTACGCCGAGATCGCGCGCCTGCAGGGCATCACCGTGCACACGGTGCAGACCTACATCAAGAAGCTGTACGGCAAGCTGGCCGTGCACTCACGCAGCGAGGCGGTCTACGAAGCCAACCGCCTGGGCCTGCTCAACACCTTCAGCCAAGGCGTCGCTTCAGGGCATCGATGAACTGACGGGCCACGTCGTGGCCGGTCTGGTCGGTGATCTCCTGGAAGCAGGTGGGGCTGGTCACGTTGATCTCGGTGAGGTGGTCCCCGATGATGTCCAGGCCCACCAGCAGCAGGCCACGGCGCGCCAGCTCAGGCCCCAGGGCTTCAGCGATTTCACGGTCGCGGGCCGTGAGCGGGCGGGCTTCGCCCACGCCCCCTGCGGCCAGGTTGCCGCGCACTTCGCCGCCTTGCGGGATGCGGGCCAGGCAGAAGGGCACAGGCTCGCCATCGATCAGCAGCACCCGCTTGTCGCCCTGCACGATGGCCGGCAGGTAGCGCTGGGCCATGATCGTGCGGGTGCCTTGCTCGGTGAGCGTTTCCAGGATGCTGCCCAGGTTCAGGCCGTCGTCCTTCACGCGGAAGATGCCCATGCCGCCCATGCCATCAAGCGGCTTGAGGATCACGTCGCGGTGTTCGGCATGGAAGGCCTTGAGCGCGTCCATGTCGGGGCTGACCAGTGTGGGCGAGATGAACTGCGGAAACTCCAGGATGGCGAGTTTTTCGGGGTGCTCTCGCAGGGCCTGGGGCTTGTTGAACACCCGGGCGCCTTCACGTTCGGCCTGGCTGAGCAGGTGCGTGGCGTAGAGGTATTCGGTGTCGAAGGGCGGGTCCTTGCGCATGACCACGGCGCTGAAGCGATGCAGGGGCAAGGTGGCTTGCTGCTGCACGGTGTACCAGGCCTGGGCATCGCCGGTCAGTTCGATCTGCTGCACATCGGCCACCACGTGGCTGCCCTGCTGCCAGCGCAGGCTGCGGGCTTCGCAGGCCCACACGGCCATGCCCTGGCGGCGTGCCTCGCGCATCATCGCGAAGGTGCTGTCCTTGTGGGTCTTGAAGGTGTCGAGCGGGTCGGCAACGAACAGGAGGGCGGTGGCGGTCATGGCGGAATTCAGGGGCTGAGGTTGCCGTCGGGCTTGGGGGCTTTGTAGTGTTCCACGAACAGCGCGAGGCTGCCGGCCACCAGGCCCCAGAAGGCCGAGCCCACGCCCCACAGCGTCAGGCCCGACAGGGTGACCAGGAAGGTGATGAGTGCCGCTTCGCGGTGGCTGTCGGCCTTCAGGGCCGTGGCCAGGCCGGAGCCGATGGTGCCCAGCAGGGCCAGGCCGGCCACGCCCATGACCAGCGTGCCCGGAAAGGCCGACAGCAGGCCCGCCACGGCGGCTCCGGCGGCGGCCATGAGCAGGTAGAACAGGCCCGCCATGACCGCGGCGGTGTAACGCTGGGCGGGGTTGCGGTGCGCATGCGGGCTCAGCACGATGGCGGCCGTGATGGCGGCCAGGTTGAAGGCATAGCCACCGAAGGGTGCCAGCACCAGGGTGCCCAGGCCCGACCAGCTCATCAGGGGCGAAATGGGCGCTTCATAGCCCGCGGAACGGATGGCTGCCACGCCCGGCACGGCCTGCGAGGCCATGGTCACGATGAACAGGGGCAAGCCCATGCCCAGCACGGCCTGCCACGACCAGTGCGGTGGCACGAACACCGGTTGCGCCCAGGCCCAGCCCAGCGTGTCGGTGTGCACCAGGCCTTGCTGCCAGGCCACCAGCACGCCGGTGGCCAGCACGCCCAGCACGGCGTAGCGCGGCCACAGCCTCCGGCCCAGCAGGTAGCTCAGCAGCATCAGCACCACCAGCAGCGTGTGTGTGGCGGCGCCTGCAAAGGCCAGCAGGGCGAACTTGGCCAGGATGCCGGCCAGCAGGGCCGCGGCCAGCGCCACGGGAATGCGGTTCATCAGGCGTTCGAAGGCACCGGTCAGGCCCGACAGGGCCATCAGGGCCCCGCACACCATGAAGGCGCCCACGGCCTCGTGCAGGGTCACGCCCTGCGCGGCCGAAGCGATCACGGCCGCACCCGGGGTGGACCACGTGATCAGCACCGGGATGCGCAGCCACAGCGACAGCGCGATCGAGCCCACGCCCATGCCCAGCCCCAGCGCCCACACCCACGACGACACCTGTTCGGGGCTGGCCCCCAGCGAGGTGGCCGCGTGAAACACCAGTGCAATCGTGCTGGTGAAGGCCACCAGCACCGCCACGAAGCCTGCAGACACCGCCGCCAGGCTGGTGTCTTTCAGGGCCTGGCGCAGCACGTCAGATCTCCACCTTCGAGCCCAGTTCGACCACGCGGTTGGTGGGCAGGTTCAGGAAGTCGGCCACGCCTGCGGCGTTGCGGTGCATGCCGGCGAACAGCTTTTCGCGCCAGGGCTCCATGCCCCCCCCGATGGTCGGGATCACGATGTCGCGCGACAGGAAGTAGCTGGTCTGCATGTCGTCCAGGTGCACGCCCTTGGGTTCCAGCAGCTTCAGCGCTTCGGGCACGTCGGGTTCGTTCTTGAAGCCGAAGTGCAGCATCACCTGCCAGCAGTTGTTGCCCAGGTCTTCCACCTCCACACGCTCGGCGTCGGGGATGTAGGGCACCTCGTGCGACCGCACGGTCACGAACAGGTTCTGCTGGTGCAGCACCTTGTTGTGCTTGAGGTTGTGCAGCAGGGCGTTGGGTGTGGTGCCTGCGTCGGCATTGAGGAACACGGCGGAGCCTTCCACGCGCAGGGGCGGGCTGCAGAACACGGCATCCAGGAAGGGGCGCAGCTCGATCGCATCGGTGCGCAGGCGTTCGCTGAGCAGTTCGCGGCCGCCGCGCCAGGTCATCATCAGCGTGAACATGACCGCGCCGATCAGCAGCGGGAACCAGCCACCATCGACCACCTTGATGATGTTGGCGCTCAGGAACAGCAGGTCGATCAGGATGAAAAAGCCCGTGGCGGCGATGCACACGGGCAGGCTCAGCTTCCAGGCAAAGCGGATCACGAAGAAGGTCATCACCGTGGTGATGAGCATGTCGATGGTGACCGTGATGCCATAGGCGGCCGCCAGCTTGCCGCTGGAGCCGAAAAACACCACCGCCATGACGATGCAGCCGTACAGCATCCAGTTCACGAACGGGATGTAGATCTGGCCGGTTTCCTTTTCGGAGGTGTGCAGGATGCGCAGGCGCGGCAGGTAGCCCAGCTGGATCACCTGCTTGGTCACCGAAAACGCCGCCGTGATCAGCGCCTGCGAGGCGATCACGGTGGCGCAGGTGGCCAGGCCCACCAGCGGGTACAGCGCCCAGTGCGGGGCCATTTCGAAGAAGGGATTGCCGACGTTTTCCGGGTGGGCCAGCAGCATGGCGCCTTGCCCGAAATAGTTCAGCGCCAGCGAGGGCATGACCAGGCTGAACCAGGCCAGGCGGATGGGCTTCTTGCCGAAGTGGCCCATGTCGGCATAAAGCGCTTCGGCCCCGGTGGCACACAGGATGACCGACCCCAGGGCCACAAACGACAGGCCCGGGTGCTCGAAAGCAAAGCGCAGGGCGTACATCGGGTTCATGGCGGCCAGCACCGCCGGGTTCTTGACGATGTGGATGACGCCAAGCAAGGCCAGCACCAGGAACCACAGTGCGGTGATCGGCCCGAAGAACTTGCCGATGCCGCTGGTGCCATGTTTTTGCACCATGAACAGGGCCGTCAGCACCACCAGGGTGATGGGCACCACGAAGCGCTCAAGTGCCGGGGCGGCCACCTCCATGCCCTCCACGGCCGACAGCACCGAAATGGCGGGTGTGATCACGCCGTCACCAAAGAAGATGGCCGTGCCGAAGATGCCCACGGCCAGCAGGCGAGACCGCAACGCCGGCTTGTGCGACACCGCCCGCGAGGCCAGGGCCAGCATGGCGATCAGGCCACCTTCGCCGTTGTTGTCGGCCCGCAGGATCAGCGTGACGTACTTCAGGGACACGACCACGGTCAGTGTCCAGAACATCATCGACAGGATGCCGAAGATGCTTTCAGGGGTGAGGGGCAGGTGTCCGTGATTGAACACCTCCTTGAGTGCATACAGCGGGCTGGTGCCAATGTCGCCGTAAACGATGCCGATGGCGGCCAGGGTGAGGGCGGCCAGCTGTTTGCCACTGATGGAGGCCTGGGAATGTGAGTGCACAGGAACTTGCTTCAGCTCGGAAGGTTCACATTGTGCGCCTGTTCGCGCCACAATTTGTTGCACTGCGGCAATCCGCAGCCTCCACCCGGGGGGTCAGTCGTAGACCTCGGCGTTGGGGTCGGTGGCTTCCATTTCGTAACTGGCAGCCAGCATGGCCAGGCGGCCCACCACCCCGTACATGTAGAAGCGGTTGGGGGCGCTGGCACCCGGTTTGGCGCCAATCTTGGGCAGCTGGGCGGGCTCGGCAAAGGCCAGCGGCACGAAGCTGGCCCCAGGGGCATTGAGGTTTTCGTCCACGCCACGCTCTGCGTGCACGCGGTAGAAACCGCCCACCACATAGCGGTCGATCATGTAGACCACCGGCTCGGCCACCGCGCCATTGACCTGCTCGTAGGTGGGCACGCCTTCCTGGATGATCACGCGGCTGACCTGCTGGCCGTCTTTCACCACGCTCATCTTGTTGCGCTGCTTGCGATTGAGGCCCACGACGTCATCAGCGTTGCGCACCGTCATGATGCCCATGCCGTAGGTACCGGCGTCGGCCTTGACGATGACGAACGGCTTTTCGGTGATGCCGTATTCCTTG
>JBEGRT010000458.1:0-8221 GCA_041180305.1 Pseudomonadota bacterium | reverse complement strand
TGCCGACCAGCTCGACTTCATGGCCCTGCAGGCGCTGACCTTCCGCGCGCCCGATGCAGCCCGCTACCCGGGGCTGCAACTGGCCTGGGAGACGCTGAACGGGCCCGAAGGGTCGACCTGTGTGCTCAATGCTGCCAATGAAGTGGCCGTCGCTTCGTTCCTTGAAGGGCGCCTGCGCTTCGACCAGATCCATGCGGTCAACGCGCAAACGCTGAGCAGCCTGCCGGTCGAGGCGGGCCTGACCGCGTCGGTCGAAGGCCTGCTGAGCCTGGATGCCCAGGCCCGCCGTGTGGCGCTGTCGGTGGTCGGCCGTCTGGCCTGACGGCTGCAGTACCATCTCGCCGTCGCACATGCGCCCTGGCGCTGGAGTTCGAACATGCTGACAACCGCACTGGCATTCCTGGTCACGATCGGCGTGCTCGTGGTCATCCACGAGTACGGGCACTACCGCGCGGCCGTGGCCTGTGATGTCAAGGTCCTCCGGTTCTCGGTGGGTTTTGGCCGCGTGCTGTGGTCGCGCCAGCGCGGTGAAACCGAGTTCGTGGTGTCGGCCTTGCCCCTGGGGGGCTACGTCAAGATGCTCGATGAACGCGAGTCGGGCGTGGCGGTGGGCGAGCGCGACCGTGCGTTCAACAACAAAACGCTCAAGCAGCGCGCCTTCATCGTGGCGGCCGGGCCTGCGGCCAATCTGCTGTTGGCCGTGTTGCTGTATGCGCTGGTCAACTGGCTGGGGGTCAAGGAATTGCTGCCCCGCGTGGCGGAGCCGGTGGTGGCCTCAGTGGCAGCGCAATCCGGTCTGAAGGCTGGTGATGAGATCCAGGCCATTGCGCGCCGAGCCGAAGGCGCCACCCCCGAACAGGCCGAATGGCAGCCACTGCGCTCCATGAGCGACCTGCAATGGCACCTGACTCAAGCCGTGCTGGCCGGTGATGACCTGTGGCTGCAGGTGCGGCGCCAGGCGGGCGAGCCCCTGTTGCTGCAGATGGCCACCTCGCACCTGACCCCGGCCGATGTCGATGCCAAATTGCTGGACCGCCTGGGCTTGACCGGCCCGTATGCGCCGCCTGTGGTGGGCAAGGTGTTCGAAGGAGGGCCTGCCCAGGCCGGCGGCCTCAAGACAGGCGACGTGATCCTGCGCATCGATGACCAGCCGGTGGGCGATGCTGCGCGCGCACGCCAGCTGATCCGCGACAGCGCGGTGCAGGGCGTGGCGCGCCCGATCGTGTTCACGGTGGACCGCAACGGCGTGACCTTGCAGCAGCAGGTCGTGCCGGTGCTCAAGGACGATGGCACCCGCATGGTGCCGCGCATCCAGGCAGAGGTGGGGCGTGCGCCCGAGATGGTCGATGTGCGCTACGGCCTCACCGAAGGCCTGAGCCGCGCAGTTCAGAAGACCTGGGACATGTCGGTGACCTCGCTGGACATGCTGGGCAAGATGCTGATCGGGCAGGCCTCGATCAAGAACCTGAGCGGCCCGCTCACTATTGCCGATTACGCCGGCAAGTCGGCCGAGCTGGGCCTGAGCTACTACCTGGGCTTCCTGGCCGTGGTCAGCGTCAGCCTGGGCGTGCTCAACCTCCTGCCGCTGCCGGTTCTGGATGGTGGACACCTCATGTATTATCTTTTTGAAGGCGTGACCGGACGGCCAGTCTCCGAGCTGTGGCTTGCGCGGCTGCAGCGAGGCGGCGTGGCCGTCATGCTTTTGATGATGTCACTGGCTCTTTACAACGATCTGGCCCGCATTCTGGGCGCGCACTGAACTTCTTCATGCAATTCCCGAAACCGTTTCGGCTGAAGCCGACCTTTGCCGCAGCCCTGTTCGCTGCGATGTCTCATGTGTCGGTCTGGGCCGTCGAGCCCTTCGTCCTCAAGGACATCCGTGTTGAAGGGCTGCAGCGCGCCGACGCCGGCACCGTGTTCGGTGCATTGCCGTTCCGTGTGGGCGACACCTACACCGACGACAAGGGGGCAGCAGGCCTGCGCGCCCTGTTCGGCACGGGCCTGTTCAAGGACGTTCGCATCCAGATCGACGGCAACGTGGTCGTGGTGGTGGTCGAAGAGCGCCCGGTGATCTCGCGTGTCGAGTTCTCTGGCACGAAGGAATTCGACAAGGATGTGCTGGTCAAGGCCCTGAAGGACATCGGCATCGGCGAAGGCATGCCGTTTGACCGTGCCCAGGCCGACCGCGCCGAGCAGGAGCTCAAGCGCCAGTACCTGTCGCGCAGCCTGTACGGCGCCGAGGTGGTCACCACCATCACGCCGGTCGAGCGCAACCGCATCAACGTCACCTTCAGCGTGAACGAAGGCGAAGTGGCCAAGATCCGCCAGATCAAGGTGACCGGCAATTCGGCTTTCAGCGAAAGCACGGTCAAGGGCCTGATGGAGCTGCAGACCGGTGGCTGGCTGAGCTGGTACACCAAGTCGGACCAGTACTCGCGCGCCAAGCTGAACGCCGACCTGGAAACCATCCGCGCCTACTACCAGAACCGCGGCTACCTGGATTTCCGCATCGAATCGACCCAGGTGGCGATTTCGCCCGACAAGCAGGACATCTCGATCACCATCAACGTGGTCGAAGGGGTGAAGTACACCGTCACCCAGGTGCGCCTGGAAGGCGATTTCCTGGGCAAGGAAGAAGAGTTCCGCTCGCTGGTGACCATCATCCCAGGCCAGCCGTACAAGGCTGAAGACGTGGCGGCCACGGTCAAGGCCTTCACGGACAAGTACGCCGCCTTTGGCTACGCTTTTGCACGCGTGGATTTCAAGCCGGAAGCCGACCGCGAAAAGGGCCAGGTCGTGGCCGTGCTGCAGGCCAACCCGGCACGGCGCGCCTATGTGCGCCGCGTGAACGTGGCTGGCAACTCGCGCACCCGTGACGAGGTGATCCGCCGCGAATTCCGCCAGTTCGAGTCGGCCTGGTACGACGGCCAGAAGATCAAGACTTCGCGTGACCGTGTGGACCGTCTGGGCTACTTCAAGCAGGTGTCGGTGGACACGGCTGAAGTGCCAGGCACGCAGGACCAGGTCGACCTGACCCTGAACGTGGAAGAAAAGCCCACGGGCAACCTGATGCTGGGCGCAGGCTTCTCGAGCGCGGACAAGCTCTCGCTGTCGGCCTCGATCAAGCAGGAGAACGTGTTCGGCTCGGGCAATTACCTGGGCCTGGAAGTCAACACCTCGCGCTCGAACCGCACGCTGGTGGTCTCCACGGTTGACCCTTACTTCACCGACATCGGCATTTCCCGCGCGGTGGATGTGTTCTACCGCACCACCAAGCCGCTGACCAGCCAGGGCGGCACCTACGAGTTGATCACCCCCGGTGCGGCCGTGCGCTTCGGCGTGCCCTTCACCGAACTGGACACGGTCTACTTCGGCATGGGCGCCGAGCAGACGGAAATCGTGGGCGGCATCGGCCTGCCCGTGAGCTACGAGCGCTATCGCCAGCAATTCGGCGACAAGAGCCTGAGCATCCCGCTGACGGTGGGCTGGCAGCGCGATGGTCGTGACAGCGTGCTGGTGCCGACCGATGGCCGCTACCAGCGCCTGAACGTGGAGCTGGGCGTGGCGGGCGACACCCGCTACATGAAGTCGAACTACCAGTTCCAGCAGTACTGGCCGCTGTCGAAGGCCTACACGCTGGGCTTCAATGCCGAATTCGGCTACGGCAAGGGCCTGTCCGGCAAGCCTTACCCTGTGTTCAAGAACTTCTACGGCGGTGGCCTGGGCACGGTGCGCGGCTTCGATCAGAACTCGCTGGGCCCGGTCGACATCGAAGGCTCCTACGTGGGTGGTACGCAGCGCGTGAACATCAACACGGAGCTGTATGTGCCGTTCCCCGGTTCGGGCAATGACCGCACCTTGCGCCTGTTCGGCTATGCCGACGTGGGCAACGTATGGGCCGAGAGCCAGACACCCAAGGTCGATGACCTGCGCGCCTCTGTGGGCATCGGCATCAGCTGGATCTCGCCCATCGGGCCGCTCAAGCTGAGCTACGGCCAGCCGGTGCGCAAGTTCGATCAGGATAAAATCCAGAAACTCCAGTTCCAGATCGGCACAGCCTTCTGACCATGAAACGGTTCGCTTCCACCCTGTGCGCCTTGGCGCTTGCCTGTGCGGCAAACGGCCTGGCTGCCCAGGAAATCAAGATCGGTTACGTGAACATCGACCGGGTGCTGCGTGACGCGCCTCCGGCCAAGGCTGCCCAGTCCAAGCTGGAGCAGGAGTTCAGCCGCCGCGAGAAAGACCTCAACGATGCTGCGCAGCGCCTCAAGGCCGCTTCGGACAAGTTCGAGAAAGACGCACCCACGCTGTCCGAATCCGAGCGGGCACGCCGGCAGCGCGACCTGGTCGAGCAGGACCGCGAACTCAAGCGCCGCAGCCGCGAGTTCCAGGAAGACCTGAGCCAGCGCAAGAACGAAGAGCTGTCGGGTGTGCTGGACCGTGCCAACAAGGTGGTCAAGCAGATCTTCGACCAGGAAAAGTACGACCTGATCCTGCAGGAAGCCGTGTTCGCCAGCCCGCGTGTGGACATCACCGACCGCGTGATCAAGGCCCTGGGAGCGCCGGCCAAGTGAGCGTTGCAGAACTCGATCCCCCGGTGCGCCTGGGGGACCTGGTGGCCGAGCTGGGGGGCGAGCTCCTTGGCGCGGCCGACCAGACGATCCGCACGATCGCCTCTCTCGATGCAGCCGACAGCGGCTGCATTTCGTTTCTGGCGAACCCGAAATACAAGGCCCAGCTGCAAAGCACCCAGGCCGGCTGCGTGATCGTGGCGCCTGCCGTGCAGGACGAAGCCGCTGCCCGTGGCGCGGCCATCGTCACCCCGGATCCCTACCTGTACTTTGCCCGCCTGACCCAATGGTGGGCGGGCCGCGTGCGCCCGCAACCTTCGGCGCAAGTGCATCCCAGTGCCGTGGTCGATGCCTCGGCCGTGCTGGCGCCCGGCGTGACGGTCGGGCCGCTGGCCGTGATCGAAGCCGGGGCCGTGGTGAGCGAGGGCGCCGTGATCGGCCCGCATTGTGTGGTCGGCCGCAAGGCCCGCATCGGTGCCGGCACCCGGCTGTCAGCGCGGGTCACCATCGGCTTTGATTGCGTGCTCGGTGCGCGCTGCATCGTGCACAGCGGTGCGGTCATCGGCGCCGATGGTTTCGGCTTCGCACCGCACCAGGGGCGCTGGGAAAAGATCGAACAGCTCGGCGCCGTGCACATCGGTGACGACGTTGAGATCGGCGCCAACACCTGCATCGACCGTGGCGCCCTGAGTGACACGGTGATCGAAACGGGCGTCAAGCTCGACAACCTGATTCAGATCGCCCACAACGTGCGCATTGGCGAGCATTCCGCCATGGCCGCCAACGTGGGTGTGGCCGGTAGCACGGTCATTGGCAAGCACTGCACCGTGGGCGGTGCGGCCAACATCATCGGCCACCTGGAACTGGCTGATCGCGTGCACATTTCGGTGGCCACCACCGTCACGCGGTCGCTGCCCCAGGCGGGCCACTACACCGGCGTCTTCCCCCTCGACACCCATGCGGGCTGGGAGAAGAACGCGGCCACGGTCAAGAACCTCGCGAAGTTGCGAGAGCGCCTGCGCGCGCTGGAGAAAGCATGCAACAAGAACGAATGATGGACATCCACAAGATTCTGGAACTCCTGCCCCACCGCTATCCCATCCTGCTGGTGGACCGGGTGCTGGAGATCACGGACGATCACAATCGCATCCGTGCCCTGAAGAACGTCACGTTCAACGAGCCCTTCTTCCAGGGGCACTTCCCGCACCGTCCGGTCATGCCGGGCGTGATGATGCTCGAAGCCCTGGCCCAGGCAGCGGCCCTGCTGGCGTTTTCCACGCGCGGCATCGTCAGCGACGACAAGTCGGTCTACTACTTCGTGGGCATCGACAATGCGCGTTTCAAGCGCCCCGTCGAGCCGGGCGACCAGCTCATCCTGGACGTGCAGATCGAGCGCGCCAAGGCCGGCATCTACAAGTTCAAGGCCAAGGGCCTGGTCGATGAGCAGGTGGCTGTGGAAGCCGACCTGATGTGCACCATGCGTCGCATCGACTGAAGGGGGCAACATGGCCACCATTCACCCGACCGCCCTGGTCGACCCCCAGGCCCAGCTGGCTGATTCGGTCAGCGTGGGGCCCTACACCGTCATTGGCCCCAACGTCGTGATCGGTGAAGGCACTTCGATTGGCGCGCACTGCGTGATCGAAGGCCACACCACCATCGGCCGCGACAACCAGATCTTCCAGTTTGCATCCATCGGCGCAGCGCCGCAGGACAAGAAGTACAAGGGCGAGCCCACGCAGCTCATCATTGGCGACCGCAACACCATCCGCGAGTTCTGCACCTTCAACACCGGCACCACGCAGGACGAAGGCATCACGCGTGTGGGCAGCGACAACTGGGTCATGGCCTATGTGCACGTGGCCCACGACTGCCAACTCGGCAACCACCTGATCCTGGCCAACAACGCCACCCGGGCCGGTCACGTGCACGTGGGCGACTGGGTGATCGTGGGCGGCCTGACCGGCGTGCACCAGTTCGTGCGCATCGGTGCACACGCCATGGTGGGTTTCCAGACCCGCCTGTCGCAAGACGTGCCGCCCTTCATGATGGTGCAGGGCAACCCTTGCGAGGCCAGTGGCTTCAACGTGGAAGGTCTGCGCCGCCGCGGCTTCTCGGCCGAACGCATTGCCGCGGTCAAGCAGCTCTACAAGATCATCTACCGCCAGGGGCTCACGCTCGATGCGGCCAAGGCACAGCTGGCCGATCTGGCCCTGGCGCGCCCGGAAGCGCAGGCCGATGTGCAGGGCGTGATCGACTTCCTGGCCACCGCCACGCGCGGCATCGTGCGCTGAGCCCATGGCACCACGCATGGGCATGGTGGCCGGTGAGGCCTCGGGTGATTTGCTGGCCGGCCTCTTGCTGGGCGGGCTGAAGCAGCGCTTTGCAGGGCTTCAATCGTTCGGCATTGGCGGGCCCAAAATGGTTGCCCAGGGCTTTGAGGCCTGGTGGCCGCACCACAAGCTGTCGGTGTTCGGCTTTGTCGATGCCTTGCGGCATTACCGTGAGCTCTCAGGCATTCGCGACCAGTTGGGCGACCGCCTGCTGGCCGACAAGCCCGATGTGTTCGTGGGTGTCGATGCGCCTGACTTCAATTTCGGCCTGGAGCGTCGCCTGAAGGAAGGTGGCGTGCCCACGGTGCACTTTGTCAGCCCCTCGATCTGGGCCTGGCGAGGCGGGCGCATCGACAAGATCGCTCGCTCGACCGACCACGTGCTGTGCCTGTTCCCCTTCGAGCCCGAGCTGTACCACGCCAAGGGCATCGCAGCCACCTTCGTGGGGCACCCGCTGGCCGACACCATCCCGATGGCATCGCCCAAGGCGCCCGCCCGTGCGGCCCTGGGCCTGGCGGAAGATGCGCCGGTGCTGGCGGTGCTGCCGGGCAGCCGCCGGTCGGAGATCCAGCACATCGCGCCCGCCTTCCTGCAGGCGGTGGCCTTGCTGGCGCGCCAGCGGCCCGACATGCGCTTCGTGATGCCCGTGGTGCCCGGCCTGCGCGACATGGTCGAGCCCATGGTGCGCGAGCACTGCCCGCAGGCGCCCCTGAAGGTGCTGGATGGCCAGTCGCACGAAGCCCTGGCAGCGTGTGACGTGACCCTGATCGCCAGCGGCACGGCCACCCTGGAGGCTGCCTTGTTCAAGCGCCCCATGGTGATCGCCTACCGACTGGGCTGGATGAGCTGGCAGCTGATGCGCCACATGGGCTACCTGCCCTGGGTGGGGCTGCCCAACATCCTGGCCCGTGATTTCGTGGTGCCCGAGCGCCTGCAGGACGACGCGAGCCCGCAGCAGCTGGCCCAGGACTGCCTGGCCTGGTTCGACCAGCCAGAACGCATGGCCTCGGTTGAAGCCCGGTTCACCCAGATGCATGAAACCCTGCGCCGGGACACCGGCCGTTGTGCCAGTGATGCGATCGCGAAAGTCCTCGAAGGCCGTTGAACCTCAGCAGCTCGATCTGCTGTGGACCCCTGCGGGCCTGATCGCCGGGGTGGACGAGGCGGGCCGTGGCCCCCTGGCGGGCCCCGTGGTGGCCGCCGCCGTCATCCTGGACGATCAGAACCCCATTGCGGGCCTGAACGATTCCAAGAAGCTCACGGCTGCCCGGCGCGAGCAACTCTTCGATGAAATCCGCGCCAAGGCCTTGTGTTGCA
>JBEGRT010000457.1:0-3321 GCA_041180305.1 Pseudomonadota bacterium | reverse complement strand
CGGAGTTGGAGCCCAAACCTTGGGCGATGAGCGCAGCTTCTTCCTGGGTGCCGAGCTGCACGATGGTGCCAGCAGCGTAGCCAGAATACGAACGGTTCAAGAGGATCATGGTGTGTTCCTTGCGAAGTTGAGATGCAGACGAAAACAGGGGCCGAAGCCCCCGTCATCAGGTCGCGTACTTGACGGCCAGCTCGGGGTAGGTGGCAGCCCAGCCGAACAGCACGTCCAGACGCATGATCGAGTTGTCGTTCACACCGTCGTAGAACTCGGTGACCTTGATGGTGAAGCCCTTGTAGGTCTCCTGCGCCACGTCGATCACGCCCTTGCCGCCCGGAGGAGCCCACATCGGCACCATCGCCAGCGTGAAGGCATCCTTGTGGAAGCCCACGTTGGATTGGTACGCGCCAGAGGCAGTGCCGAAGATGGTGAACGGCGAGCCGTTGGTCGGCGACGCGGTGACGTTCTGGAACGCACCGGAGGTCACAATCGCGGGGCTGATCGGGATGCTGGTGGCTGCCGCCGCGACATCAGCGGTTACGACGAACTGCGCCAGCACGCCCGTGGACGTGCGGGACTGCGGGTTCACCGCGAACACACCGGGCAACGTGATGACCGTTCCACGGGTGATGGTGCCGCCCAGCGCAGCCACGGTGACACTCGAACCGGTCTGGTTCGCACCGTTGATGTTGGTGCCCGCCACGTTCTGGGTGCCGTTCACGTGGGTGTCCACGTTCTGGTCCATGGCGTAGGCGAGGCCCAGCGAGTCGACCATCATGCCGCTGCCGAACTGCTTCGAGATCTTGTCCTGACTGTTGAACAGACCAGCCAGACCCACGATCGAGGCAGCGTTCATGGCCGGACCCATGACGAACGCACGACGCTTGTCGCGCGGAGCCGCCATTTCGTCCAGACGACGGTTGGTGTCCGTGAACGCTGCCAGCGCCAGCGCCTGCGTGTTGGGCAGGGTGCCGGGGGTGCCGAGGCAGTTGAACGTGTTCAGGCGAGCCATCTGCAGGCCCTGACGGTCGATTTCGTTCGCCACCGTCGCCAGCGCGGCCTGGATCTTGTCCTCCAGCTTCTGCAGCGACAGGGTGCGCTCCAGGCTGGTGAAGTTCAGATCGCAGCCGCCCTGTTGCAGCGTCAGCGGAACCGTGGTTTCGACCGTGGCTTGCGGCAGTGCCACACGGCCAGCGCGGTACGTGTAGCGCGGGGGGCGCTTGATGTTGATGGTCTGGCCCGGCGAGTAGCCACGGGATTGATTGCCCGTGAACTCGTCTTCCCAGTCGCGGTTCACCATGCCAGCGAAGCTGACCATGTTCTCCAGGATCGCGAGGGCTTCCTTCGCGACGATGGAGCAAGTGACCAAGGTGTTCGTCATTTCCGTATTCCTTTAGAGAGTTGGATGCGTGTTACCGCGCCCAGCGAGCTCCTTGGGCCTTACGCTGCTTCATGTACTCGTCCATGCTCAGGTTCTGCAGAGCGGGAGTTGTCGCACGACCTTGCGTTCCCAGGGTGCCCGCAGGCGCGGGGGTGTTGCTGACCTTCTTGGTCGGCGCAGCAGGTGCCGCAGGCTTGGCAGACAGCGTGGCCTCCAGGCGACCGATCTCGCGAGCGGCTGCCGTGGGGTTCATACCGTTGAGGCGCAGCAGAACATCCGGGTTCTTCGCGAAGTGGTAGGCCAGTTGCGGACCCAGGTCGCTGTCCTGCAGCACCTCGGCCACGTGATTGGACAGCGGAGCATCGGAGCTCGCCACCACTTCATCGTAGTCGGGGGCCTGCTGACGGAACTGAGCCTGCCGTTCCTGAAACGTCTGGGCACGAGTTTCAGCCACCTTGCGGGTGCTGTCCGCTTCCATACGCTTGGCAACGGCTTGTTCGGCCTTCCAATCGGTCAGAGCATCGATGTATTCGTCGTACTTCTCGAAGTTCTCGGGGACGGGACGTTGGGGTGCGGCTTGGGCCGGAGATTGCGTCCCCTGAGCGACTTGACGCCAGTACGCGGCTTCCCGTTCCGCCTCGCGGCGAGCACGGGTCAGCTCATCGATACGAGGCTGAACGCCCTTGAAGCGTCCTTTCTCGTCACGTTCGGTCTGCTGGCCCTCGTTGCCTTGGGCCTGTTCTTCCTGCTGTTGACCTTCTTCAGTGCCTTGTACCTCGGTGCTGGTCTGCTCCGTGGTCTGCTGGCTGGCGTCCACTTCCGTGGGGTTGCCCTGAGTCTGGTCGATTTGTTGGCTTTCGTCTTGCACGCTCATTGCGCGATCTCCGGCCCGACATCACCCTCGTCGGTAGAGGTCCCAGGTTGCGCCTGATCCATCGGTTGGGGGCCGACGGGGCGAGTATCTGACTGCTCGGTATTCTCACCGAGATCAAAGGCTGCCGCAGTGAGAGCGGGCGGGGGCTGCATCTTGGTGATGAGCATGCTGATCCAACCCTTGATCTCCTCGACGTCCTTCCGGGAGTCGGCGTTGATCTCGGCCACACGCACACGGCTTTCGGCGTCAATCTGGGCCTTCTGGATGCCACTCTCGGCCTCCTGCAGCGCCTGCCCCATCTGGTCCATCTGCTGCTTGAGCTGGGCTAGCATGGCGGGGAGCTGCTCCTGCGGCACGGGGCCGAATGGGGTGTCCACCGTGGTGCTCTGGGCGCTGTCCTCGTCCTTGTCTCGCAGCTCGGGCGGGATGGTCTTCTCGATGCGGTCAGCAATCTCGTCAGCCATCGGCCAGTCCATGGAGCGCACCACCTTGTCGCCAGCGATGTCCATGAGCTTGGGCCAGCTCTGCGCCGTCTGGATCATGCCGTCTACGGCCTCCTGGCGCAACGTGTCGTAGCTCGGGCCGACGCTGATGGTCACACCGAAGTTGGCCACCACACTCATGTCGTTCTCGAGCATCTCCACGGCCTGCCCGGTTTCGTCTTGCTCCATGGAAGGCTTGTTGATCTCGGTCGTGCTGACCTTGCCGTCCTGGCCCATGATCTGCAGCGTGCGGGTGCCGTCGTACACCTTGGGCCACATGTCCAGGATGCAGCGCCCCACGTGCCGCAGCGTGGTGTTCAGGTTGTCGATGTAGTGGTAGTTCGTGGTCTCGCCTTGGCGATCACGCTGCTTGATGGCGATGCCACTGGTCTCGTTGGAGCGGGCACCCAACGAGGCATCGAACACACCCGTGGTGGACTTGATGTCGTCGCTGGCGTGCATGGCCATCTGCAGCACACCCACGGGCACGTCAGCCATCTGCTGCCGCTGCGGGGGCGGGGCCAGCTGACCAGCCAGTGTCTTCGGCTTGTACTCGAGGTACGGGAACGAACGCACGTTGGCCTGCG
>JBEGRT010000456.1:0-2989 GCA_041180305.1 Pseudomonadota bacterium | reverse complement strand
ATGCTGCCATTGCTCAGGTACAGGCCATAGACGCCGTGCAGGGCGCCGCTGAGGGTGATGGAGCCGATGTTGTCCACGTACTCGGCCGAAACGGCCCAATAGCTCGACACGTTGCCCGTGCTTTGCACGTTCACGGTCTGACCGGGGCACAGCACCGTCACATCGCTGGCCTCGCCGCTCCCGACGATGGGGGTGGGGGGTATGCCGCATTCGGGGGCGGCTTGTGCAGCCTGCCCCGCAAAAGCCGATGCCAGCAGCACCGACAGCAGGCGACGAGGACCAGGGCCCACACGGGAAGTGATCGCGGAACGTGACTTCATGAAATCCAAGCCTGTGAATGTGAACAAATGAAACGAGCAGGCTAAGGTCATCGGCAGTTCAGGCCCCACGCATGAACCCTGCCTTGTCACGAAAGTTCGTGACAAATGCGCGCCTGGTGCTCACTCAGTGCCTGGCGCGTGCTTGCCCGTGTGGTGCGTTCACATCGGCTGGCCCGGCATGGCCGGCCAGGCGTGCCCCCGGTAGGCGTGCGGTGCCAGCACCGACAGGTAGCCATGCACGGCCCACTGCACCTGCTGCCTGAGTGCCTGTGCATCGGGCGCATGGTCGAAGGCCAGCAGGGTGTGGGTGCCCATGCCGTAGGCGATCGACAGGGTGCTCAGGGCGCTGGCCTGCAAGGGGGCCTGTTCGGGCCAGTCGGGCCCGGCCGACAGGCCGCGTGCCCAGATCTGCGCAAACTCGCCGTACACCCGCTGGTACACAGCCACCGGCGAGACCTGACGCTCGATGCGCAGGATCGCGGCCCACCGTTCGGGTTCGGCCAGCACATCGTGCAACTGCGCCTCGATCAGGGCGTCAACCCGAACAGGCAGCGGTGCATGCGCGTGTGCGCCCACGCTGGCGTTCATGCGCCGCGCCACGCGCATCACGTGCTGGTGCACGCACACGGCCGCCACGGCCAGCTTGCTGTCGAAGTATTCGTAGAAGCTGCCGATGCCCACCCCGGCGCGGTGCACGATCTGCCGGATCGAGACCTTGTCGTAGCCCTGCTCGACCAGCAGCTGCAGGAAGGCTTCGGTGATGGCGTCGGCCGTGGCGCGAGACCGGTGCTGACGCGGTTTGCGCCGCAGGGGCACGGGGGCGGCCTGATCCAGCAGGCGTGGACTGGAGTGTTTGCTCATGCGCTTGAAATCCGAACACCTGGGGGCAGGCGGCTTCCTAGAATCGTTCGGGTCAGTCTATCGAACCCGACCCGGTGCTGCCGGGCTCGACAACCCCATGAACACGCACACCTCCGACCCCTTGACCGAGCGCACCCTGGCCGACCGCTTCATGGCCACCACCCACCAGGTCACCAACGTGTCCAGCGAGCGGGTGGATGTCAACCTCTACACGCATGACATCGCCCTGCAGCAGGCCGTGGCGCATGCCGGGGCCGCCTGGGCCGCACCCAGCTTGCAGGCCTTCGGTGAGCGTGTGGGCAGCGCCGCCTACCTGGAGCTGGGCGCCCTGGCCAACCGCCACCCGCCCGAGCTCGACACGCACGACCGCTTCGGGCATCGGGTCGATCTGGTGCGCTTTCATCCGGCGTACCACACCCTCATGGAGACGGCCATCGGACAGGGCCTGCATGCCTCGCCCTGGGTCGCCCCTGGGCCCGGCGCCCATGTGGCCCGGGCCGCCCACTACTACCTGCAGACCCAGGTCGAGGCCGGGCATGGTTGCCCCATCACCATGACCTTCGCGGCCGTGCCTGCCTTGCGCGCCACGCCCCGTGTGGCCGAGGCCTGGGTGCCGCGCATCCTGTCGAACCGTTACGACCCCCGCAACGTGCCGGATGCCGGCAAGCAGGGCGTGACGCTGGGCATGGCCATGACCGAGAAGCAGGGTGGCTCTGACGTGCGGGCCAACACCACCACGGCCCACCCGCTGGAGTCGCCCGGCGAGGGGCAGCTGTACGAGCTGGTCGGGCACAAGTTCTTTGTGTCGGCGCCCATGTGCGATGCCTTCCTGGTGCTGGCACAGGCACCGGGCGGCCTGTCGTGTTTCCTGGTGCCCCGCTGGCGCCCCGACGGCAGCAAGAACCCGCTGCAGATCATCCGGCTCAAGCGCAAGATGGGCAATGTGTCCAACGCCTCCAGCGAGACCGAGCTGCGCGGGGCCCTGGGCTGGATGGTGGGCGAGGAAGGGCGTGGCGTGCGCACCATCATCGACATGGTCGCGCTCACACGCTTTGACTGCATGATCGGGTCATCGGCCGGTCAGCGCGCCGCCGTGTCGCACGTGCTGCACCACTGCGCACAGCGCTCGGTGTTCGGCAAACGGCTTGATCAGCAGCCCCTGATGACCAATGTGCTGGCTGACCTGGCGCTGGAAAGCGAGGCCAGTCTGGTCATGACCTTGCGCATGGCGCGTGCCCTCGATGCCCAGGGCGATGCCCGTGAAGACCTGCTGGCCCGCCTGTGCACGGCCGTGGGCAAGTACTGGATCTGCAAGCGCACGCCCCAGCATGCCTATGAGGCCATGGAATGCATTGGCGGCAGTGGGCTGATGGAAGACAGCATCTTCCCCCGCCTGTTCCGCGAGTCGCCCGTGAATTCGATCTGGGAGGGCAGTGGCAACGTGCAGTGCCTGGATGTGCTGCGGGCCATGCACAAGAGCCCCGGGGTGCTCGAAGCCTTCCTGGACGAGGTGCAGACGGTGCGCGGGCAGAACGCCACGCTGGACGCCTGGGTGCGCAGCCTGTATGCCGACCTGTGCCGCACCGATGCCCTGGAATACCGCGCACGCGAACTGGTCGATCGCATGGCCCTGGCCCTGCAGGCGGCCTTGCTGGTGCAGCAGGCGCCGGCCTGTGTGGCCGATGCCTTCTGTGCTTCGCGGCTGTCCGGCCTGGGGCATCGCAATGTGGGCAGCCTGCCCACAGGCCTGGACGTGCAGGCCATCCTCGAGCGCGCGGCACCGCTCAGGTGAGCAGCCGGTTGTACTC
>JBEGRT010000455.1:0-4417 GCA_041180305.1 Pseudomonadota bacterium | reverse complement strand
CGAGCGTCTGGGCTTCTACAACCCGCTGGCTTCGGGCCAAGCCGAGACCCTGCGTCTGGCTTCGGACCGCGTGCAACACTGGGTTGGCCAAGGCGCCCAAGTGTCCGACGCCGTGGCTCGCCTGATCAAGGCCGACGCCAAGGCCAAGGCCGCTGCCTGATCATTCGCTGCTGTACCGGCTGAATGACTGACCGCGCGCTGACCGCTTCGCCCCAGGTGCTGCCATGTGGCACCCCCTGGCCCGACGATGCGGTGGAAGTCGCGCGTGTTCTCGACGCCTGGGGCGTGCGCGGTGGCATCAAGGTGCTGCCGTTTTCGCCCGATCCCCAGGCGCTCTTTTGCACCAAGAAATGGTTCGTGCTGCCTGCGGAAACGCCCGCTGGTGTGCGCAAGCCCGGTGCCGCCCCGGCCGCAGCCGCGGGCAAGACCCCTCCCAAGCTTTCCCAGCCTTGCCTGCTGCGCGTGAAGAACGCGAAAGAGCAGGGCGATGCCGTGGTCGCCACGCTGGAAGACATCGAAGACCGTAATGCGGCCGAGGCCCTCAAGGGCGCCCGCATCTTCGTGTCCCGCTCGGCCTTTCCCACCCCTGACGACGACGAGTTCTACTGGATCGACCTGATCGGCCTGAACGTCGTGAACCGCGAGGGTGTGGCCCTGGGCACAGTGACCGACCTGCTCGACACCGGCCCGCACTGCGTGCTGCGCTGCGCCTTCACCGGTGAAGACGGCAAGCCGGACGAGCGCCTGATCCCGTTCGTGGGCGCCTACATCGACAAGGTGAGCCTGGCCGATCGCCAGATCCTGGTCGACTGGGGCCTCGACTACTGACCGGCGCGCCGCCTGGCGAGCCATGCCCGATGCCGCCATGCGATTCGACGTCATCACCCTGTTCCCGGAACTGTTCGAGCCCTTTCAGCGTGTGGGCGTGACCCGTCGCGCCTTCGAGAGCAAGGCGGTCGATGTGCGCCTGTGGCCGCTGCGCGAGCACGCCGACGACAACTACCGCCGGGTCGATGACCGCCCTTTTGGTGGCGGCCCCGGCATGGTGATGCTGGTCGAGCCGCTGCTGCGCTGCATGGGCGCCATCCGTGCCGAGCAGGCGGCGCAAGGGCTGCCCCGCACCCCGGTGATCCTGTTCAGCCCTGCGGGCCGCCCGCTGACCCAGCCCAAGGTGGAAGCCTTGGCCCAGGGGCCTGGTGCCGTGCTGCTGTGCGGCCGCTACGAGGGCATCGACCAGCGCTTCATCGAGGCCTTTGTGGACGAAGAGGTCAGCATGGGTGACTACGTGCTGTCGGGCGGTGAGCTGCCGGCCCTGACCCTGATCGATGCCGTGACGCGCCTGCAGCCAGGCGTGCTGCACGATGCCGCTTCGCACCAGCAGGACAGCTTCTCTGATGGCCTGCTCGATTGCCCCCACTACAGCCGCCCCGAGGTGCTGCAGTGGCCTGAGGGCCTGGATGTGCGAAACGCCCCCCCGGCCGTGCCCGAGGTGCTGATGTCGGGGCACCATGCCCACATTGCCACGTGGCGGCGCCAGCAACAGCTGGCCATCACCTGGGCGCGCCGGCCTGAACTGATCGATGCGGCACGTGCTGCCGGCCTGCTGAGCAAGCGGGACGAGCAATTTCTGAAGACTTTGCTATAATCTTCGTTTTTCCGATCCTCTGCCTGGCTTTGCCACGTCTGAAACACAGGGTGTGGCGCCATTTTCAACAACGCGCAGGCACGATCATTCAGGAGCCTTTGATGTCCAACATCATCCAGCAACTTGAGCAAGAAGAAATTGCTCGACTGAACAAGACCATCCCTTCGTTCGCCCCTGGTGACACCGTCATCGTGTCGGTGAACGTGGTGGAAGGTACCCGCAAGCGTGTCCAGGCCTACGAAGGTGTGGTCATCGCCAAGCGCAACCGTGGTCTGAACAGCAGCTTCATCGTGCGCAAGATCTCGAGCGGCGAAGGCGTGGAACGTACGTTCCAGCTGTACAGCCCCCTGATCGCTTCGATCGAAGTCAAGCGCCGCGGTGACGTCCGTCGCGCCAAGCTGTACTACCTCCGTCAGCGTTCGGGCAAGTCGGCACGCATCAAGGAAAAGCTGGCCTGAGCGAAGCGAAGCCACTCGGCCGAAGGCTGAGTGGTGCCATGCAGTGCATGGCAAGCCAGCTTTCGGCATTGCCAAAAGCTGGCCTGAACAACGCAATGCCAGCATCGACCAGGCTACAGGCCTTGTCGAACCGGAAACCGCCACGGCGCAAGCCCTGGCGGTTTTTTATTGGCTACCATCCCTGCATGGCTTTGCTGTTCGACCCCCGCACCATCCCCATCCTGCCTGCCGAAGAGGGCTTGCCCGCCGTGCCGCAGGCGCAGCTGCAGCCGTCTGCGTTGCGTGAGCGTTTCCTGGTGCCGCCCGTGTGGGCCCCGGATGTGCACACCGACCGCTGGATACAGGCCGAGCAGACCGTGCCGGCCGCCGTGCTGATCCCGCTGGTCTGGCGCGCAGGGCAGGGCGACATGGCCTCGCCCCGTGTGTTGCTGACCCAGCGCACCGAACACCTCAAGAAGCATGCGGGCCAGATCAGCTTCCCTGGGGGGCGCGCCGAGCCCGACGACGCCACCCTGGTGGCCACTGCCTTGCGCGAAGCGCAGGAGGAAGTGGGGTTGGCCCCCGAGCGGGTGGAGGTGCTGGGCTGCCTGCCCACCTACATCACGGGCACGGGGTTTGAAGTCACCCCGGTGGTGGGCCTGATCGAGGCCGAGGCTCACGAACATGAGGCCCTGACCCTGCAGCCCGATGCGGGCGAGGTGGCGGGGGTGTTCGAGGTGCCCCTGAGCTTTCTGATGAACCCCGCGCACCACCAGCGGCACGCGGTCGACTACCAGGGGCGTGCACTGAGCTACTTCTCCATGCCCTGGCGGCCGCAGCCCGAAGTGCCCGAGTACTTCATCTGGGGGGCCACGGCCGCCATGTTGCGTAATTTCTATCGTTTCCTGGCCGCCTGACCCTTGGGGCCGCGGGGGCCGTCCGGGCCCGCTATCATCTGAAGCCATGAGCTTTTTCGCCGTGCTGTTCGCCCTCCTGATCGAACAGCTCAAGCCCCTTCCCACCCGCAACCCCGTCCACCATGGCCTGTCGGGCTGGACCCGCTGGGTGGGCCAGAACTTCGACGCCGGTGCGCCGGTGCATGCGCGCGTGGTCTGGGGCATTTCGGTGGTTGGCCCTGCGCTGCTGGTGGCCCTGGTCTACTGGCTGCTCAACCCCTACAGCACCGTGCTGGCCCTGGGTTGGGACGTGCTGGTGCTCTACCTCACGCTGGGGTTTCGCCAGTTCAGTCACCATTTCACCGACATCCGTGATGCGCTCGATGCAGGCAAGGAAGACCGTGCCCGTGAGCTGCTGGCCGAGTGGCGCCATGTCGATGCCAGCGAGCTGCCCCGCAGCGAACTGCTGCGCCATGTGATCGAGTTTTCGCTGGTGGCGGCCCACCGTCACGTGTTCGGCGTGTTTTTCTGGTTCGTGGCGCTGTCCACCCTGGGGCTGGGCCCCATGGGCGCGGTGCTGTACCGCATGGCCGAGTTCTCCAGCCGCTACTGGGCCTACAAGAGCCACACCACGGGCGAAACCACCCATGACGGGCTGATGCGCCTGTCGGCCCAGCTGTTTGCGTGGATGGACCACGTCCCGGCCCGGCTGACGGCCTTCGGCTTTGCGGTGGTTGGCAATTTTGAAGAGGCCATCGAATCATGGCGCCGCCATGCTGGCCTGTGGACGCAGGCCAACGAGGGTGTCTTGCTGGCCGCCGCGGCCGGTGCGGTGGGGGTGCAGTTGGGTGGCCGCGTGGCGCCAGCCACGGGTCAGGACATGACGCGCACGCTCACCGAGGGCGACGGCGCCGAGACGGTGGCCGCCGTGGGCAGCACAGGCGGCGTTGCGCCCCAGATGGACCACCTGCGCCATGTGGTGGCCCTGATCTGGCGCTCGGTGGTGCTGTGGATGCTGCTGCTGGCGCTGCTGTCGCTGGCCAACCTGGTGGGTTGAGGCCTGCGCACCCCCTGCCCGAAGGCAGGGGCGTTTCAATCGGGCGTCAGAGGCGCTGAGCGTGGCTCAGCCAGTCGGCCAGTGCGTCGACCATGTCGTTCTGGCTGAACGAGCAACTTTCTTCTGTGAACAGCGAAGCGCTTTCCAGCTGGTTGAGCACGCGCTCGAGCACGTCCTGGTAGCGCTGGGGCAGGGGCGGCTGATGGGCTTGAGCGGCATCGCGCCAGGTGCGGGCCAGGTCAGGCAGGCTGAGCTGGCCCTGGCGGAAGGCTTGCAGGGTGGCGGGCAGGGACGCGAGGGGTGTGCTCATGGGCGCAAACAGGGCAAAAAGCGGTTCGGTGGCTGACAGCGAGGGCCTCACCAGCGGGGCTGGCTGAGCTCG
>JBEGRT010000454.1:0-5224 GCA_041180305.1 Pseudomonadota bacterium | reverse complement strand
TCAGTTGGCCCACCTCATCACCCGGGCGAATGGCCACGAGCTCCCCTGGCGCAAAGCCCGAACCCGCACTGGACGGAGGCAGGAGGCCCTGGCTCCAACGGTCGGCCGCATGCACGAGCATCCAGCGCCGGTACATGAGCCGGTCACCCGTCTGCGCCTGGATCTGCGAGGCCACAGCGCGAAAGGCCAGTTGCTCACGGTGGAACGAGGTGTTCCACAAGGAAATGCACAGCAGCAAGGTGAGCACACTGCCCACCAGCACAATGCCCAGCACGGCGCGCCAGGGGCGGCTGCCGTCGGTCATCTTCTCCAGACGGTCCAGCGAGCTGAACACCAGCCGGTAGAAGAATCCGTTCTTCGAGCGCTCGGTCATGGCTCGCTCCTTGTCGGGCTGCACCCGCTTGCGCTGTGCGCCAGCCCGCGAAGGTCAGGTTCAGGCCACCTGACTGACCATGCCTTCTACGCGGTCGATCAACTCGAGCGGGCTGAAGGGTTTGACCAGGTAGGCATCGGCACCGGCGGCCTCACCCATGTCCAGGTCGCTGGCTTGCCCACGTGCCGTGAGCATGATGACCTTGATGTGCTTGAGCGCAGGGTCCTGCTTGATCCGCTGGCAAACCTGGTAGCCGTCCAGCAGCCCCGGCATCATCACATCCAGCAGCATCAGGTGCGGGTTCACAGCCTTGGCCATGGCCAGCCCCGATTCGCCATCGTGTGCCTCGTGGATTTCGAAATCACCGAACTCCAGGGTCATGCGGATGAGTTTGCAGATGTCTGGCTGATCTTCCGTGATCAGGATCCGATGGGTCATGGGGACCTCCTGGGGTCAATGGGTGCCTGATTGGTTGTCGGCCAATGCGCGGCACCCTGTAGGGATGGGCTCAACCCGGCTTGCTGGTGGTGGCCGGCGCGCGTGACATCCTGCGCGCCATCAGCTGGGCCATGTCGCGGGCGTACCGCTGGGCCTGCTCCACCGAAAGCTGCGCATCCTGGGTGGCTGGCGCACCGGCGGGAATTTCCATCACGAAGTCCACCGAGTCGAAATCGTCTTCGATGCGCACGCTGCCGCCGTGCTGCTCCAGGATGCGCTGGCTCAGGGCCAGGCCGATGCCCGGGCGGGTGTGTCCCTGCTCGAAGCCATCACCCACTCCGAAGGGCACGAAGGCGCCACGCCGCTCGTGGTTGGAGACGAACAGACCACGGTTGCGCGCCCGCAGCAGCAGGCGAGTGCCCAGGGCCGAAATGGACAGCTCGATCAGCCCGCCGGGCTGGGCACTGCGGATGGTGTGCTCGATGTATTCGACCAGGGCCTTGGACAGCCAGGCGCTGCTGCCGTACACGGCCGGCAGATCGCCCTCCAGGCCTTCGGTGGCCAGGGTCACCTCGCGGGCCTGTGCCAGCGGCATGGTCTCGCTGAGCACCTGCTTGAGCAACTCGACCATGTTGATACGCTCATCGCGCTGGATGGCACCCTGGCCAAACACGCTGACCAGATCTCGCAACTTGCCCAGCTTGCCCGACAGGTCGCGGGCTTCCTGCACCAGCGGCGCCAACTCGGGGTTGGCACTGGTGGCCTGCGCCATGCTCATGGCCGATGGCATCTTGTGGATCAGGTGTTCAATGGGGGCGGCCATCTCGGCTTCGATGTAGCCGATCAGGTTTTCCAGAGCCGACGAATACCAGCGCTCTTCGCTGACGTTGTTGAGCACCAGCATCAGATCGCCCCCCACCGGGGCATTGATCACCACGGCCCGGATGGTGTCGGGGTGTTCTTCCTGGGTGGTCAGCTCGAACTGGAAAGGCAGCTTGATCAGGTCCTGGCCTGCAGCCTTCACGGTGCGGTCGGCCACCGGGTCCATCAGCGGGCTGCCCAGCAGGCAGGGGGTCATCTGCACGGCCGCCTTGTTGGCGTAGCGCACCGTGCCATTGCGCTGCAACCAGATGATGCCGCTCTTGACCTGATCAAACATCATGCGGAATGCGTCATTCATGGTGGGCTCCTTGGGTCGCAGCCTGACGCTGCAGCAAACAACGCCCGGCGCGAATGGCCAGGGCTTCAGGGCTGACCGGCTGGTACAGCACCTGCACACCCGCCGGCAGGCTGTGTGACAAGGCGGCCGGCATCTCGGTGGCCGGCAGCAGCGCGATCACTTCCATGCGGGGCAGCACTTCGCAACGCTCCAGCGTGCGCAACATGTCCAGCCCGTCCATGCCGGGCAACGCCAGAGTGGTCACCAGCAGGTCGGGCGCGTCACGCCCCACCATCAGCAGGGCCACGTAGCCGGTGTCGGCCACCTGCACCTCAACCGAGGAGCCAAACACTTCCAGGGCCGACTGACAGCCCTGCAGCCAGGCCGCATCGCGCGAAACCAGCAACAGCTTCATGGGGGCGCGTTGAGCTTCGGCAGCACCTGCCTGCGGGGCCGGTGTTTCGACCGGTTCGACCGTGGGCAGGGCACGCAGGGCTGAAGGCGGCTCGGCATCGGCCAGCCCCATGCTCATGGCCAGGGCCTCGACAGCGTTGTAAGGGATGCGACGGTGCCCGCCGGGTGTGCGGGCCGCCGGCAGGATGCTGGCCTCCACCCACAACTGCACGGTGCGCAGCGAAACCCCCAGCCGCAAAGCAGCCTCGCGGGTGGTCAGCATGCGGGCGCCGGGGCCCAGGGCAATGACTTGAGACATGGTGCGTACCTCTCGATCTGTCGCCAGCGGATGCCGGTTCGGTTCGCGTTTTCATTTTTGCGAGAACTGACAGATCTGAGTGGTTTATCGGCCGAACACCTGCCCGCTTGACGTGACGAATTGGCGCTTTGCCCATTTCCGTGCGGGAGCCCTCGGGGCCTTGGCACAATCCGGGACATGAGCAAGGCATTCACCAAGGAATCGGACAGCGGCGACGACGATGACGACGTCGGCCTGCCGCCCCTGCCTGCGGGCACCAAGAACTACATCACGCCGCAGGGCTACCAGCGCCTGCGCGATGAGCTGCTTCACCTGATCGACGAAGAACGACCCAAGGTGGTTGAGGTGGTGCACTGGGCCGCCTCCAATGGCGACCGATCGGAAAACGGTGACTACATCTACGGCAAGAAGCGCCTGCGCGAGATCGACCGCCGCATCCGTTTCCTGACCAAGCGGCTGGACATTGCCGAGGTGGCCGATCCGGCCCTGCACCACGGCAACGACCAGGTGTTCTTTGGCGCCACCGTGACCTATGCCAACAGCAAGGGCGACGAGCGCACCATCACCATCAAGGGCATCGACGAGGTCGACAACCTGCAGGGCGAAGTGAGCTGGGTCTCGCCCATTGCACGCGCCCTGATCAAGTCGCGCGAGGGCGACGAGGTCACCCTCATGACCCCCGGCGGCCTGGAAAAACTGGAAGTGCTGGAGGTGCGCTACCCCGCACCTTCGGCGCCCGACTGATCCCGATCGAGCCCGGTCAGGGCATCACGCGGGAAGCACGCACCACCACCGGACAGCGCTTGAGCGTGCGCAGCACATCGGCCAGGTGCTCGGTGTCGCGCAGCGACAAGGTGAGCTTGAGCTCGGCGGTCTCGCCCAGGCGCTCGTCGGCCATCTCGATGTGGGTGATGTCGGTTTCGGCACTGCTGACCGAGGCCGCCACCTGGGCCAGCACGCCCTTGCCATTGGTGACCAGCACGGAAATGGCCGTCTCGAACTGGCGGGTGGGCTCGTCGGACCAGGCTACATCGATCCAGCGCTCGGAATCGCGCTCGAACAGGCGCTTGCCGGTGCCGCACATCTGGGTGTGCACCACCAGGCCCTCGCCACGGCCCAGGTAGCCCGCGATGGGGTCGCCCGGAATGGGCTTGCAGCATGGCGCCAGCTGCACGGTGGCGCCTTCGCTGCCGTCGATCACCACCGAGCCCTGGGCATGGCTGTCATCGGCGGCGAAACGGCCCAGCGTGAGCGTGAGCGCATCGGGGCGCTCGCCTGCTTCGGCCAGGGCCTGCGCCATGCGTTTGGCCACCATGGTCGCGATCTTGCGGCCCAGGCCCACTTCGGTGATCAGGTCGTCACGCGAACGGTTGCCGCCCCAGCGGATCAGCTGCTGCCAGATCTCCCCATCGCGGCCGTCGCTGTGCTCGTCGCCCGGGGGCATGGTGAGCCCTTCGGCCCGCAGCGCCTGCGACAGCAGCTTCTCGCCCATGTCCAGCGACTCTTCCATCTCCATGTTCTTGAGATAGCTGCGGATCTTGGAGCGCGCGCGCCCCGTGCACACAAAGTTCAGCCACGCCGGGTTGGGGCGTGCGCCAGGCGCCGTGATGATCTCGACCACATCGCCACTGGACAGCTTGGCACGCAGCGGCGCCGGCTCGCCATTGACCTTGGCCGACACGCAGCGGTCGCCCACGCCCGAGTGGATGGCGTAGGCAAAATCGACCGGCGTGGCGCCCTTGGGCAGGGCCACGATGCGCGACTTGGGCGTGAGCACATAGACCGACTCGGGGAACAGGTCGATCTTGAGGTGCTCGAGGAACTCGGCCGAATCGCGGGTTTCGTGCTGGATGTCGATCAACGACTGCAGCCAGGTGGCATCTTCCTGGGGCGAGGCCGTGCGGGCAGAGCCTTCGCTTTCCTTGTACATCCAGTGGGCCGCAATGCCCTTCTCGGCCACGGCGTGCATGGCCTGCGACCGGATCTGGAACTCCACCGCCGTGCCCACCGGGTTCACCAGCGTGGTGTGCAGCGACTGGTAGCCGTTGGCCTTGCTGATGGCGATGTAATCCTTGAAGCGGCCGGGCAGCGGTTTGTAGAGCTGGTGCAGCACGCCCAGGGCGCGGTAGCAGTCGAGCAGCTCCCGGGCCACGATGCGAAAGCCGAAGATGTCGCTGACCTGGGCAAAGCTCAGGTGCTTCTCGAGCATCTTGTGATAGATCGAGTAGATGGTCTTTTCGCGGCCGTAGATCTCGACCTGCATGTCGGCCTCGTCAAAGGCCTTGCGCACCTCGCTCTGGATGCGTTCGACCAGGTCGCGCCGGTTGCCTCGGGTCTTGCGCACCGCCTTGGACAGCACGCCATAGCGCCAGGGGTGGATGTACTTGAACGACAGCTCCTGCAGCTCTCGGTAGGTCTGGTTCAGGCCCAGCCGGTGCGCAATGGGCACGTAGATGTCCAGCGTTTCACGGGCGATGCGGGCCTGCTTGTGCGGCGCCATGGCTTCCATGGTGCGCATGTTGTGCAGCCGGTCACTGAGCTT
>JBEGRT010000453.1:0-3926 GCA_041180305.1 Pseudomonadota bacterium | reverse complement strand
AAAGCTGGGAGGCCACCTCGTCGCGAAGTGCTCTCCCGGGCTTTTGTCCCGCCGTGGAGCCTGAGTGCCGTCGAGGGCACTTGAGGCCGGTTGCTCTCGGACCAGACACACCGCGCGTGGCGACCACTGCACGGCATCGGAACCCTAGCGACCCTTTGGTGAATGCAGCGCCAGAGGCTGCCTCCCTTGCATCTCAATACGCAAAGGGCGTGCCAGCCTTTCACCCCCCACCCGAAGCTCCTCCCGCACCAGAGAGGTGCGCCCATCTCGTGTCATGCATCCATCTCGGGCAGATCAAGGCCCGACGGGCGAAAAAAAACCCCGCCGAAGCGGGGTTCGTTCATTCAAGGCCGAAGCCCGAAATCACTTGGCGCGGGTGCCGACCACTTCGATTTCCACGCGGCGGTTCTTGGCGCGACCGTCGTCGGTCTTGTTGTCCGCGACGGGTTGGGCTTCGCCCTTGCCTTCGGTGTACACGCGGGTGGCGTCGATGCCCTTGCCGGTCAGGTAAGCCTTGACGGCGTCAGCGCGCTTGACCGACAGCTTCTGGTTGTAAGCATCGGTGCCCTTCGAGTCGGTGTGACCGGTGGCGATGATGACTTCCAGGTTCAGGCCCTTGACCTTGTCCGACAGGTCGTCCAGCTTGGCCTTGCCTTCGGGCTTGAGCACAGCCTTGTCGAAGTCGAAGAAAGCGTCAGCGGCGAAGCTCACCTTTTCCACGGCCGGAGCAGCGGGGGCGGCAGGGGCGGGAGCCGGAGCGGGCGCAGCGGCAGGAGCCGGTGCGGCAGGAGCCGGCACAGCCTTGGTGGCGGGAGCGGGGGCGGGCACGCCGTCGCAACCTTGAACGCCGGTGGCCGGGGTCCAGAACTGATCACGCCAGCACAGTTCGTTGGTACCGTTCTTCCAGACGGTGCCGTCGGTGGCACGCCAGTTGTCAACGGCTTGGGCCTGAGCGGCACCAGCGGACAGAGCAGCAACAGCGAACAGAGCGGCAACGCGGTTCAGTTTCTTCATGTGAATCCTCTCGGTGATGGGGCAGCCTGGCTGCAGTGAAAGCCGTCCGGGCAAGGGTTTCCCCGAGCAGCACGTGATGTTTTCATTCTGCCACAGGGCAAACCAATGGGTTGAGCCCCCGCAAGCTCGGCCCCCATGGAGCAGGGAATGTTGCAAGTGCAACACAATCCCTTTGGGCAATTGCAGGCCCCTGGGGGGCATCGGGCGGGCAAACACCTGAAAAGCGCCCGAAAAAGGCAGGCTCGGCACGGACTTACAATGGTCGTTTCGTGAAGGCCCGAGAGCCTGACGTCAGAACACCCGCCACGCATGACGCAATTCGCCAAGGAAACCCTGCCCATCAGCCTCGAAGAGGAGATGCGGCGTTCGTACCTCGATTACGCGATGAGCGTGATCGTCGGCCGTGCCCTGCCCGATGCCCGCGACGGCCTCAAGCCGGTTCACCGCCGCGTGCTCTTCGCGATGCACGAGCTCAACAACGACTGGAACCGCCCGTACAAGAAGTCGGCGCGCATCGTCGGTGACGTCATCGGTAAGTACCACCCGCACGGCGACTCGGCGGTGTACGACACCATCGTTCGCATGGCGCAAGATTTTTCTCTGCGCCACATGCTGGTCGACGGCCAGGGCAACTTCGGTTCGGTCGACGGCGACAACGCCGCCGCCATGCGGTACACCGAAATCCGCCTGTCGAAAATCGCCCACGACATGCTGGCCGACATCGACAAGGAAACCGTCGACTTCGGCCCCAACTACGACGGCTCTGAAAAAGAGCCGCTGGTGCTGCCCACCCGCCTGCCCAACCTGCTGGTCAACGGTTCGGGCGGCATTGCGGTGGGCATGGCCACCAACATCCCGCCGCACAACCTCAATGAAGTCGTCGACGCCTGCCTGCACTCGCTGAAGAACCCCGAATGCAGCGTCGATGAACTCATGGAGATCATCCCGGCGCCCGACTTCCCCACCGCCGGCATCATCTATGGCCTGAGCGGCGTGCGCGAGGGCTACCGCACCGGCCGTGGCCGTGTGGTCATGCGCGCCCGCGTGCACTTCGAAGACATCGGCAAGGGCGACCGTCAGGCGATCATCGTCGACGAGATCCCCTACCAGGTGAACAAGAAGAACCTGCTCGAGCGCATCGCCGAGCTGGTCAACGAGAAGAAGATCGAAGGCATCAGCCACATCCAGGACGAGTCCGACAAGTCCGGCATGCGCGTGGTGATCGAGCTCAAGCGCGGTGAAGTGCCTGAGGTCGTGCTGAACAACCTGTACAAGCAGACCCAGCTGCAGGACACCTTCGGCATCAACATGGTGGCCCTGATCGACGGGCAACCCAAGCTGTGCAACCTGAAGGACCTGATCACGGTCTTCCTGGAGCACCGCCGCGAAGTGGTCACCCGCCGCACGGTGTACGAGCTGCGCAAGGCACGCGAACGCGGCCACGTGCTCGAAGGCCTGGCCGTGGCGCTGGCCAACATCGACGAATTCATCGAAACCATCAAGACCAGCCCCACCCCGCCGGTGGCCAAGCAGGCCCTGATGAGCAAGAGCTGGGATTCCTCGCTGGTGCGCGAAATGCTGTCGCGCGTCGATGGCGACGCCAGGCTGTACCGCCCCGAGGGCCTGCCCGCCGCATTCGGCATGCAGCCCGATGGCCTGTACCGCCTCAGCGAAGACCAGGCTGGCGAAATCCTGCAGATGCGCCTGCAGCGCCTGACCGGCCTGGAGCAGGACAAGATCATTGGCGAGTACCGCGAGGTCATGGCCCAGATCGCCGACCTGCTGGACATCCTGTCCAAGCCGGAGCGCGTCTCGACCATCATTTCCGACGAGCTGCAGGTCATCAAACAGGAATTCGGTCAGACCAAGCTGGGCGCACGCCGCTCGACCATCGAGCACAACGCGCAAGAGCTGGGCACCGAAGACCTGATCACCCCCACCGACATGGTGGTGACCCTCTCGCACACCGGCTACATCAAGAGCCAGCCCCTGAGCGAATACCGCGCCCAGAAGCGTGGCGGCCGCGGCAAGCAGGCCACCGCCACCAAGGAAGACGACTGGATCGACCAGCTCTTCATCGCCAACACCCACGACTACATCCTGTGCTTCAGCAACCGGGGTCGCGTGTACTGGCTGAAGGTCTGGGAAGTGCCGCAGGGCTCGCGCAACTCGCGCGGCAAGCCCATCGTCAACATGTTCCCGCTGGAGCCCGAAGAGAAGATCAACGTGGTGCTGCCGCTGACCGGCGAGTTCCGCACCTTCCCTGAAGACCACTACGTCTTCATGGCCACCCGCATGGGCACCGTGAAGAAGACCCCGCTGACCGACTTCAGCAACCCGCGCAAGGCCGGCATCATCGCCGTGGGCCTGGACGAGGGCGACATCCTGATCGGCGCCGCGCTGACCGACGGCAAGCACGACGTGATGCTGTTCAGCGATGGCGGCAAAGCCGTGCGCTTCGACGAAGAAGACGTGCGCCCGATGGGCCGCAGTGCCCGCGGCGTGCGCGGCATGATGCTCGAAGAGGGCCAGTCGCTGATCGCCATGCTGGTGGCCGAAGACGAAACTCAGAGCGTGCTGACCGCCACCGAGAACGGCTACGGCAAGCGCACCGCGATCGCCGAGCACACCCGCCACGGTCGCGGCACCAAGGGCATGATCGCCATCCAGCAATCTGAGCGCAATGGCAAGGTGGTTGCGGCCACCCTGGTGCGCCCTGAAGACGAGATCATGCTGATCACCGACAAGGGCGTGCTGGTTCGCACCCGCGTGAGTGAAATTCGCGAGTTGGGCCGCGCCACGCAAGGCGTGACCCTGATCGCGCTCGACCAAGGTGCCAAGCTGATTGGCCTGCAACGCATCGTTGAGAACGACGCCAGCGAAGCCGCTGAGACCGAGGGTGGCGACGGCGA
>JBEGRT010000452.1:0-3226 GCA_041180305.1 Pseudomonadota bacterium | reverse complement strand
GTGCTGGGTGGCAACGACGACTGACGCATTGCCTGCACCCCATGCAAAAAGCCTCGCAGTGCGAGGCTTTTTTGTGTCCGTAGGGCAGGCTCAGTACTGATCGCCTTCACCCACGTAGGTGCCGGGCGCCAGGTTCTCGAAGCGCGTGTTCGACTTCAGGAAGGCCAGGTGGATGCTGCCCACCGGGCCGTTACGTTGTTTGCCGATGATGATCTCGGCTGTGCCAGGGATCTTCGAGTCGCGGTTGTAGTACTCGTCGCGGTAGATGAACATGATCACGTCGGCGTCCTGCTCGATGGCGCCCGATTCGCGAAGGTCGGACATCATGGGGCGCTTGTCAGGGCGAGTTTCGACCGAACGGTTCAGCTGCGACAGCGCGATCACCGGGCATTGCAGTTCCTTGGCAAGCGCTTTCAGGCCCCGCGAGATTTCACCGATCACGGTGGCGCGGTTTTCTTCGTTGCCACCCGAGCCGCTCATCAGCTGCAGGTAGTCGATGATGATCAGGCCCAGGGTGCCGCCGTACTGGCGCGCCAGACGCCGTGCGCGTGCACGCAGTTCGTTGGGTGACAGGCCCGGCGTTTCGTCGATGTGCACCTTGGCATCTTTCAGGCGCTCGACGGTCTCGCTCAGGCGGCTCCATTCGTCGTCGGTCAGGCGGCCCGTGCGCAGGTTCTGCTGGTTGATGCGGCCGATCGAGCCGACCATCCGCAGCGCCAGCTGCGAGGCACCCATTTCCATCGAGAAAATGCAAACCGGCAGGCCTTCGTTGACGGCCACGTTTTCGCCGATGTTCAGCGCGAAGGCGGTTTTGCCCATGGAGGGGCGGGCGGCCAGGATGATCAGGTCGCCCTTTTGCAGGCCGGCGGTCATCTTGTCGAGGTCGATGAAGCCGGTGCGCACGCCGGTCACGTCGTCCAGGCCGTTGTCGGCCAGCTCCTGCACCCGGTCGAGCAGGTCGACCACCAGGGTGTCCATGTTGTGGAAGCCCTGCTTGCCTTTGTTGCCTTCCTCGCCGATCTTCATGATGCTGGCTTCGGCGGCATCGAGCAGGTCGGACACCGACTTGCCCTGCGGGTCGAACACGTGGGTGGCGATCTCGTCGGCGGCTGTCACCAGCTTGCGCAGCACGGCACGCTCGCGCACGATTTCGGCGTAGCGGCGGATGTTGGCCGCGCTGGGCACCGATTGCGCCAGGTCGTTCAGGTACTTCAGCCCGCCGATCTCGTCGGCCTTGCCCAGGGTCTGCAGCTGCTCGTACACCGTGATCACGTCGGCAGGCTTGCTGCCGTTGATCAGCTTTTGCACGGCCGTGAAGATCAGCTGGTGTTCGCGCCGGTAGAAGTCGGTTTCGTTCAGGATGTCCGAGGCGCGGTCCCAGGCCGAGTTGTCCAGCAGCAGGCCACCCAGCACGCTTTGTTCGGCTTCGATGGAGTGCGGCGGCAGGCGCAGGCGTGCGATGTCGGCGCTGCCCGTGCTGGTGCCAGGCGTGGGCAAGGGGGTGGATTCGGGGAGTACGGCGGCCATGGCTCGATGATACGGGCGTTGCCCTCAGGTGCCTGTGGACAAGGCTGTGGATTGCCTTGGGAAATCAGGTGCAAAAAGGCGGAATGTCTGTGGGTAAGCCAGAAAGACAAAAGCCGCCCGAAGGCGGCTTTCGAGGCAGTGGGCCAGGCCGAAATTATTCGGCGGCAGCCACCACTTGCACGGTGATGTCGACGACGACATCGGTGTGCAGAGCGACCGACACGGCGTGCTCGCCGGTGGTCTTCAGGGGGCCGACGGGCAGGCGCACTTGGTGCTTGGCCACGTCGAAGCCGGCGGCCTTCAGGCCTTCGGCGATGTCGGCGTTGGTGACCGAGCCGAACAGGCGGCCGTCCACGCCAGCCTTCTGGCTGACGGAGATGGTCTTGCCCGACAGCTTCTCGCCGGAGGCTTGAGCGGCGGACAGCTTTTCAGCTTGAGCCTTTTCCAGCTCGGCGCGACGGGCTTCGAATTCCTTGATGGCCGAATCGGTGGCGCGACGAGCGCGGCCCGAAGGGATCAGGAAGTTACGAGCGTAGCCGTCCTTCACCTTGACGACATCACCCAGGTTGCCCAGGTTGGCGACTTTTTCGAGGAGGATGATTTGCATGTCAGTGACTCCTTAGGCCTTGTGCTGGTCCGTGTAGGGCATCAGAGCCAGGAAACGAGCGCGCTTGATGGCGGTCGTCAGTTGACGTTGATAGATGGCGCGGGTACCGGTCAGGCGAGCGGGGATGATCTTGCCGTTTTCCGAGATGAAATCGCGCAGGGTGTCGACGTCCTTGTAGTCGATTTCTTCAACGCCGGCGACGGTGAAGCGACAGAAACGCTTGCGACGGAACAGCAGGGACTGAGTGTTGCGCTTGCCCTTGCGGTCCTTGGAGAACTTGCCCTTGCCACGAGTGATAGCCATGGTTGACCTCTGGTGTGCAGAAATGTGTTGAATTCAAAGAAGCTCGATGATGTGCAGCAGCACGCCACGTCCGTTGCGCGTCATGCCCAGAAACCCCTTGAGCGTCAGCTCGGCACCGATGTCGGTGCGGCCGAGTCGTTCGGCCAGGGGGCCCATCGCCACAGCGTTCAGATCGCAGGCCACCTTGCGGGGCTTGCCGGCTTCCACGAGGTTGGATTCGTGGGCCAGGCGCAGATCGAGTGCTGGGAGACCGGCTGGGGTGTAGCGCAGGGCCTTGCGTTCGACGATCTGGGCGGTCAGCAGCACTTCATTGAAGCGTTGCGGCTCCGGATCGTTCATGGCGCAGGCCAGACGTCACGCCCTGATGCTCAAAGCATCAGGCAGCGGCTTGCTGGTCTTGAGCGGCCTTGCGGGCCTCTTCGCGCTCGACTTGCTTCATCATGATCGAAGGAGCGGTCTCGGCCTTTTCCTTGACGACGGTCATGTGGCGCAGAACGGCGTCGTTGAACTTGAAAGCGGTTTCAAGTTCAGCCAGCGATTCCTTCGAGGCTTCGATGTTCAGGCACAGGTAGTGGGCCTTGGCCAGCTTGTTGATCTGGTAAGCCAGCTGACGGCGGCCCCAGTCTTCCACGCGGTGGATCTTGCCGCCGGCGGCGGTGATCGAACCCTTGTAGCGTTCCAGCATGGCCGGAACTTGTTCGCTTTGATCCGGGTGGATCAGCAGCACGATTTCATAGTGACGCATGGAGTCTCCTTGTGGATTCCAGGTGGTGGAAGCCGTCGCGAAGC
>JBEGRT010000451.1:0-3118 GCA_041180305.1 Pseudomonadota bacterium | reverse complement strand
TCCGCAAGAACGGGAACTGAGCCATGAGCGCCGCCGACATCCCCCTGTTCCCCACGCCTGCGCCACGCGCCGGTGGCGGCTTCACCGGCCGTGACCTCTGGCGCCAGTGGTTCAAGTACTGGGGCACCATCCTGGGCAGCACCGCCACCGTGGGCGCGCTCACGCTGTATGGCGTGGCCGTGCAGCCGCCGCAGTACCAGGCCTCGGCCAAAGTCTGGGTCAAGACCGAACAGCAAGGCACGCCCAGCTTCCTGTCGGGCGTGGCCGCCTACCGCGAAGGCCAGGTCATCGAGCCGGTCAACCGCAAGATCGAAACCGAAATGCAGCTGCTGCTGGCGCGCCCCAACGTGGAAACCGTGGTGCGCAAGCTGGGCATGACCCGCCGCGACCTGCCAGGCAATGCGCTGGGCGCGGTGCTGGGCCACAAGGCCGCCCCCAATGCCGAAGCCGAGGTGCAGGCCACGGTCGACGAATTCCTCAAGCTGGTGAAGGTGGAAGCGGCCCGCTCCAAGACGGCCGACACCGCCTCGAACCTGCTGGAGATCAGCCTGACGACCACCCGGGCGGCCCTGGCCCCGGAAGCCCTGCACGCCCTGGTGGCGCAGTACCAGCAGTACGGCACGGCGCAGACGCGCCAGCAAGGCCAGGCCAGCCAGGCCCTGATCCGCGACAAGATGATGGCCGCCCAGGCCGACCTGGACCAGCTCGACCGCCGCATCCTCAAGCTGATGGTGGCCCAGGGGCACCGCAGCGATGTGCCGGTGCAAGGCACCCCGCCCGTGCCCGTGGAGCTGGTGGCCGACAACGGCGGCGAAGGCCTGCGCATGGACACCATGCTGGGCAGCGCCCGCGCCGGTGGCACCTCGGCCGTGGGCCTGCTCAAGCAACAGGCCGTGACCTTGCAAAGCCGGGTGGAAGAGCTGCGCCAGCAATACACCGACGAGGCCGAACCCGTGCGCAATGCCAGGCGCCAGCTGGCCCAGGCCGAAGCGCGCCTGAGCCGCTCGGTGCAGGCGGGCGCCGAACTCGAGGCCCAGATGCGCCAGCTCGAACGCGCGCGCGCCCTGGCCCAGGACCGCTACACCGAACTGCGCCGCAAGCTCGACCAGATCGAGCTGTACCTGGCCAGCAGCCCCGATGAATCGGCCTCGCGCGTGCTGACCGAACGTGCCCAGGTGCCCGACAAGCCCGAGCGCAAGAAGCTGATCGTGCTGGCCGCCCTGGGCCCCCTGCTGGGCCTGGCCCTGGGCCTGCTGCTGGCGGGCCTGCGCGAATACTTCGACCACCGCCTGCAATCGGCCGAAGACGTCGACCGCTACCTGGGTCTGGACACGCTGGCCATCATCCCCGACCACGGCAAGGAGCGCCCATGAAAGACGACGCTTTTTACCGCCTGGGCCTGCGCGTGCTGGGCAAGCTGCCAGCCACCACCCAGGGCCGCGTGGTGGTGATCACCAGCGCCCGCGATGGCGAAGGCAAGACCCATGTGGCCCAGGCCCTGGCACAGGCCCTGGCCGCCCAGTGCAGCGAACCCGTGGCCCTGGTGGCCTGCGAAGCGGCCCCTGGCGAAGCCGGCCCGGGCTGGTCGGAACTGGTGCACGAAGGCGCCTGGCAGGACACCATGGCCCAGGCCCCTGCGGCCGGTGAAGGCCCGGTGCGCATCCGCGCGGGCCACAAAGCCCGCGCCGAAACCCTGTTCAAGCCCGACGCTGTGGCCCAGGCCCTGGGCACGCTGCGCCAGCGCTACGGCATGGTCATCGTCGACGCGCCCTCGCTGGCCGGCTGCGGCGCCCTGCTGCGCCAGGCCGAGGGCTGCCTGCTGGTGGTCAATGCCAAAGACACCCGCCGCGAGGTGGTCCTGGGTGCCCTGGCGGCCAACCCCGTGCCGGCCGACCGCCTGCTGGGCACCGTGCTGAACCAGCGCCCTGAATACGTGCCCAGCTGGTTGTACCGCTGGGTGCTGTGAGCCCCGCAGCCCATGGCCCTGACCGACCTGCGCCACCCTGTGCTCGGGGCCCTGCTGGGCCTGGGCGCTGGCACGGCCCTGCTGGCCACGGCCGGTCACTCCATGAGCCTGCCGGTGCTGCTGTTCGTGGCCCTGGTGGGGCTGGGCAGCATGGTCTGGTTCAAGGGCTCGCTGCGGCGCTACTTCCTGGTGCTGCTGTTCTTCGTGGCCCCGTTCGACCTGAGCAAGGCCGTGGTGCCGCCGCTCGATCGCTTTTATTCACCCGGCTGGTACATGAGCCTGGGCCACCTGGTGCTGCTGGCGCTGGCCGTGGCCTGGGGCGTCGAGCGCCTGCTGGTGCGCAAGGTACCGCTGCAACGCACCCGCCTGGACACGCTGGCCCTGGTCTACCTGGCCTGGATCTGGCTGTCGGCCGCCATGGCGCCGGGCGACAAGGTGCTGCTGCTGGCCTCGGCTTTCAGCTACAGCCTGTGCGTGCTGGCCTTCTATGTGGTGTCGCACGCCATCGAACACATCGCTGAAGTGCGCCGCCTGATGCAGGTGGTGGTGCTGGGCCTGCTGCTGCAGGTGGCCCACGTGGGCGCCCAGATGCTCACGCGCAGCCACCTGCCCCTGCCGGGCTCCAAGGGCGCCGGCACGGGCAATGCGGGCAACCTGCTGAGCTTCGGGGGCCAGGAAGCCTCGGCCTTCCGGCCCACGGGCGCCTTCGACCACCCCAACGCCCTGGCCGACTACCTCACGCTGGTGGGCATCCCGGCGCTGGCCCTGGTGCTGATGGGGCCGCAGCGCATTCCGCGCCGCACCTGGTGGGTGGCCCTGGGTGTGTTCGGCCTGAGCAGCGCCACCTTGCTGATCACCCTGTCGCGCGGGGGCTGGGCCGCCATGGCCCTGGGTTGCCTGGTGGTGGCAGCCGTGTACTGGCGCCACCGCCTGATCGGCAGCACCCACCTGCTGGGCGCGGTGCTGGCCGGCGCGGTGGCCCTGGGCGCCGTGCTGGCCGCCTACCCGCAGGTCATCTGGCGCCTGACCGAGCCCGACGACCGCTCGCTGGAATCGCGCACCATCCTCAACGACCAGGCGCTGGCCATCATCGCCGAGCACCCGCTCACTGGCGCAGGCTTTGGCGCCTACAACCGCGCAGCCCACGAGATC
>JBEGRT010000450.1:0-2704 GCA_041180305.1 Pseudomonadota bacterium | reverse complement strand
CTGCTCGTTGCCGAGAATGTTCATGTCGCTCACCTTGTAGAACGGTATGTCGAGCCCAGTCTGCCCCTGGTGCCGGTCTGGAAATCCCGAACCAGATTGCACCGTGGCAACTTCGGATATACACGTTCTTGTCCAGTCGCCAGTCATAGCATTGCTCGAATAGCTTCAAGCACTTCAGCGCTCTCGGCATCCAGAGCTGCGATCTCATCCAGGATCTCCTGCGGCGTTCGCAGCACCACCTCGTCGCCCCCCTTCGGGTTCTTGACTGACAAGTCCCAGGTCGCCGGGTCGATGGCCTCAGCAGCCACCGACCAACTCTGTGCCGAATCGGCAAAGGCCTTCTGCAGCGCCACGAAGTCCGCCAAGTCCGCGTCGTTGAGCGGATTGGTCTTGCCCAGGCTGCGGCCCGGGTTCAGCTGGTAGTACCAGACCTTTCGCGTGGGCGCGCCCTTCTCGAAGAACAGCACCACCGTCTTCACGCCCGCACCCTGGAAGGTACCGCCGGGGCAGTCCAGCACGGTGTGCAGGTTGCAGCTCTCCAGCAGCAGCTTGCGCAGGCTCACCGAGGCGTTGTCGGTGTTGCTGAGGAAGGTGTTCTTGATGACGATGGCCGCGCGCCCGCCGGCCTTCAGGCTCTTGATGAAGTGCTGCAGGAACAGGAAGGCCGTCTCACCGGTCTTGACCGGGAAGTTCTGCTGCACCTCCTTGCGTTCCTTGCCGCCGAAGGGCGGGTTGGCCAGCACCACGTCGTAGCGGTCCTTCGCCTGCAGGTCGGCCAGGTTCTCGGCCAGCGTGTTGGTGTGCTGGATGTTGGGGGCCTCGATGCCGTGCAGGATCATGTTCATGATCGCGATCACGTAGGCCAGGCTCTTCTTCTCCTTGCCGTAGAAGGTGCTGGTCTGCAGCGTCTTCAGGTCGTCGGCCTTGCGGGCCTGGGGCAGCAGATGGTCGTAGGCCTCGCACAGAAAGCCGGCCGAGCCGCAGGCGCCGTCGTAGATGCGCTCGCCGATCTTGGGGGCCGTCACCTGGATCATGGCGCGGATGAGCGGGCGCGGCGTGTAGTACTCGCCGCCGTTGCGCCCGGCGTTGCCCATGTTCTTGATCTTGGTTTCGTAGAGGTGCGACAGCTCGTGCTTCTGCTGCTGGCTGCCGAACTGCAGCGCGTCCACCTCGTCGATCACGTCGCGCAGCGTGTAGCCGCTTTGCAGCCTGTTCTGGATCTCGCCGAACACCTCGCCGATCTTGTATTCGATGGTGTCGGGGCCGCTGGCGCGCTGCTTGAATCCAGCCAGGTAGGGGAACAGGTTGCGGTTGACCCAATCGCGCAGGTCGTCGCCGGTCATCGCCTGGTTGTGGTCGATCTGGCCGTCGGCCCCTTTGGGTGCGGCCCAGCTCGACCAGCGGAACACCGGCTCCAGGATGTGGCGGTAGGGCTTGCCTTCCAGCTCGGCCTCGGCGGCCTTCTCGGTTTCCAGGTCGTCCAGGTACTTCAGGAACAGCAGCCAGGAGGATTGCTCGGTGTAGTCCAGCTCGCTGGTGCAGCCGGCGTCCTTGTGCAGGATGTCGTCAATGTTCTTGAAGGTCTGTTCAAACACCGGTCTTACCCTTGCTCTTGGTTTTCTGATCCATATGGAAGGCCAACGCGGATCCGCCGTGTTTCCGAGCATCGCGGCGGAACCAAGCTATCGCCCATCCAGACCGCCCCGCCAGATCGCTTCGCGCTCAGCCAAGGCTGTTCGGTGGACCACCCGCCGCCAATTCTGGCAGCTAGCCACAGGCCCCCTCACTCCCCCGGCACCCCATCCCCCAACTCCGGAAACAACACCGCCGTGTACCCCAGCGTCGTCAGGTCGCGCATGCGGGTCGGGTACAGGCGGCCGATCAGGTGGTCGCACTCGTGTTGCACCACGCGGGCGTGGAAGCCTTCGGCCTCGCGGTCGATGGGGCGGCCTTCGGGGTCGGTGCCGGTGTAGCGGATGCGGCGCCAGCGGGGCACCTGGCCGCGCAGGCCGGGCACGGACAGGCAGCCTTCCCAGCCGTCTTCTTCTTCCGGCGCGGTGTCGGGGGCGTCGGCCGTCCGCGGTGGCATCAGTGAGGTGTTCAGCGGGGCGGTCAGCGGCGTGATCACCGGGTTGCACAGCACGGTGCGGGGCACCGGGGGCTGGTCGGGGTAGCGCGGGTTGATCTCGCCGCTGCCGAAGACCACCACCTGCAGGTCGACGCCGATCTGCGGGGCGGCGATGCCGGCGCCGTGGGCGGCGGCCATGGTGTCCAGCAGGTCGCGCACCAGGGCGTGCAGTTCGGGCGTGTCGAAGGCGGGCACCGGCTGGGCCACGCGCAGCAGGCGGGCGTCGCCCATCTTCAGGATCTCGCGCACGGGCATGGCTCAGGCCTCCGGGCTGGGGTCGGCGGGGGTGGCGGGGTCGGCGGGGATGGCGGGCGCATCGGCGGTGCCGGGCGCGCCGGGCAGTTCGCCGGTGGCCAGCACGGTGTGCAGGCCGCCCTCGTCCAGCACGGGGATGCCGAGGGTCTGGGCCTTCTCCAGCTTGCTGCCGGCTTCGGCGCCGGCCACCACGGCCCAGGTCTTCTTGCTGACGGAGCCGGCCACCTTGCCGCCGGCGGCCTCCACCAGGGCCTTGGCGTCGTCGCGGCCGAGGGTGGGCAGGGTGCCGGTCAGCACCAGGGTCTTGCCGGCCAGGGTCTG
>JBEGRT010000449.1:0-3483 GCA_041180305.1 Pseudomonadota bacterium | reverse complement strand
TCGCGCATCCGGGCCGCCATCGAGGCCGACCCGAAGAACCCGCAACGCATCCTGACCGTCCGAGGCGTGGGCTACGTCTTTGCCAAGAAGCAAGACGCTGAATGAAGACCCTCGCGCTGCGCATTTACCTGGCCGTCGTGGCCGTGCTGCTGCTGTTCGCCCTGGCGACAGGCTGGCTGGCGCAGCGCAACCTCGAACGTGAACTGCAGCACCACCAGGCCCGCAGCGCCAACCAGGAGCGCAGCGCCGCCTGGGCCGAGCTGCTGGAAAACAGCCTGCCGCCGGCCACCGCCTCGGAAATGGCGCAGCGCGAAGCATTGCTCGACTGGGCGCAGCGCCTGCGCATGCCCATGGCGCTGGACAGCGCGAAGGGTGCACGCATCGCCACCTCACCCTTGCTGAGCGAGCGGCTGGAGCGCTGGCCCGATCTGGCCGCACGCGTTCAGCAGACCACCCTGTCCGACGGCCGCGTGCTGCACGTGCTTCGGCCAGGCCCTCGCCTCATGCCGAGCTTCATGGGCCCGCGCCCCCCTGGCGACATGCCGCCGCCCGGCGAACGCCTGGGCCCTCCACGTGAGATCACCGAGCGCCCGCACGGTGATCTGCCCCCACGTGAAGACCCGCTGCTGGCCCCGTTGAGCACCTTCTTGCCCAGCGCCTGGGTGGTGGGCGTGCCGGGCCTGCTGACCATGCTGGTGGCCGTGTTTGTGGCCGTCGCCCTGGTGGCCTGGCCTGTGGCCGACCGCCTCACCCGCCGCCTGCAGGCCCTGACCCAGGGCGTGGAGCGCTTTGGCGAAGGGCAACTGGGCCACCGCGTGGAAGTCGAAGGCCAGGACGAAGTGGCCGATCTGGCCCGCAGCTTCAACCAGGCCGCGCAGCGCATCGAAGAGCTGATCACCTCGCACCGCAGCCTGCTGGCCAATGCCAGCCACGAACTGCGCTCGCCGCTGGCCCGCATGAAGATGGCCCTGTCCATGCTGGATGACATGCCCGCCGACCGCGCCCGCGCGCTGAAGCAGGAGATCAATAAGGACATCAGAGAACTCGACGAACTCGTCGAGGAAGTGCTGCTGGCCAGCCGCCTGGATGCCCGCCCCGACATCGAACGACAGCCGGTCGACCTGCTGGGCCTGCTGATCGAAGAAGCCCAGCGCACAGGGGCCGAAGTGCATGCCGACCCGCAAGCCACCGAGCTGCGCTTCCTGGGCGACGAACGCCTGCTGCGCCGCGCCGTGCGCAACCTGCTGGAAAACGCCCGCCGCTATGGCCATGCCGACGGCGCCACGGCCCAGGTTGACGCCCACCTGAAAATCGACAGCCAAGGCGTGCGCTTCGACATCGAAGACCGCGGCCCTGGCGTGCCCGAAGAACAGCGGGACCGCATCTTCGAGCCCTTCTACCGCCTGCCCGGCCATGCCGAACATGCCGGCGGCGTGGGCCTGGGCCTGAGCCTGGTGCGGCAGATTGCCCGACGGCACGGAGGGGATGTGCGCTGTGAAGCGCGCGAAGGCGGCGGAAGCCGGTTTGTGATCAGCGTGCCCCGCTGAAATACGCGCGATACCAGTCCACGAAACGCTGCACCCCCACCTCCAGTGCGGTGGTGGGGTGAACGCCGGTCCAGGCTTCCAGCCGCGAGGTGTCGGCATAGGTGGCCACCACATCACCCGGCTGGATGGGCTGGAAATCCTTGATGGCCTCGCGGCCCAATGACCGTTCCAGCGCGCCAATGAAATCCATCAAAGCCACCGGCTCACTGTGGCCGATGTTGAACACACGGTAAGGCGCCCAGGACGACGACGGATTGGGCTGCGCACGGTCGAAACCGTCGTCGGGTGTCGGCACGCGGTCCAGCGTCGCGATCACGCCATCGACGATGTCGTCGATGTAGGTGAAATCGCGCTTCATCTGCCCGTGGTTGAACACCTTGATGGGCTCGCCCGCAAGAATCGCCCGGGCAAACAGCATGGGCGCCATGTCAGGGCGGCCCCAGGGGCCATACACCGTGAAGAAGCGCAAGCCGGTGGTGGGCAAGCCGTACAGGTGGCTGTAGGTGTGAGCCATCAGCTCGTTGGCCTTTTTGGTGGCCGCATACAGGCTGACCGGGTGGTCGACCGGATCGGTCTCGGCAAACGGCATCTTCACATTGCCGCCGTATACGCTCGAGCTGCTCGCGTAGACCAGATGCTGCACACCATGATGCCTGCACCCTTCCAGGATGTTCACAAAACCCACCAGGTTGGCTTGTGCGTATGCACCAGGGTTCTGCAGGGAATAGCGCACGCCAGCCTGAGCCGCCAGGTGCACCACACGGTCAAACTTTTCGCCGGCGAACAGCGCAGACAACGCTTCACCATTGGCCACATCCATGGCCTCGAAGCGGAACTGCGCCGCGTCAGGGCGAGATGCCAGCCGCGCCAGCCGGTCATGCTTGAGCTGCGGATCGTAGTAATCGTTGAGGTTGTCGATGCCGACCACATGGTCGCCACGCGCCATCAGGCGCTCGGCCACGTGCATGCCAATGAAGCCGGCTGCGCCGGTGAGCAGGATTTTCATGGTGGGGGAACTATTGTGATCACCCGCATTCTGGACCAGACTCAGATGTCACAATTCGTGGATGTCTGCGATACCGCGCCCTGCGACAAACCCTGAACGCGTGCTGGTGGTGCGCCTTTGCAACTGGATCGGCGACGTCATCCTCAGTTTGCCCACGCTGGAGCGTCTGGCCGCTGAGGGTTACAGCCTTCAGCTGTACGGCAAAGGATGGGCGCCATCCTTGCTCGCCGCGTACCCATGGCCCGTGACCATCCGAAAAGGCACGCTGTCAGAGCGTGTCCGGCAACTCAAGGCCCTGCGGCCTGCCGTGGGTCCTGCATCGGCGCTGGCCATGCCCAACTCATTTTCAAGCGCCCTGGAACTCAGGCTGGCCGGATTTTCCGTCGCAGGCTACGCGCGGGATGGTCGAAGCCTGCTGCTCGGCCAGAAACTGCCCAGGACGCAGGAGCCACACGCCATCCAGCAGTTCTGGCAGATGGGGCGCCACCTGAACCCTGGCCATGGCACCTGGCCAGCGGTGCCCCCGAATCGGATCGACTTCCGAGTTGCCCCCGCATGTCAAGGCCGGGCAGACGACATCGTGGCCGCTCACAATTTGACAAGCGGCTTTGTGTGCCTGGTACCGTTCGCCACGGGCACCATGCGCAAGCAAACGAAGGTCTGGCCCCACTTCAAGGAACTGGCTCAGCGCCTGGCTTCGCAGGGCCACCGCCTGATCGTGTGCCCGGGGCCTGGCGAGGAAGCCATCTGCCAGGCGGACTACCCACAGGTCCTGCGGCTGGACAACATCGACCTGGGCACCTACGCAGCGCTTCTGTCCCGAAGTCGTCTGGTCATCGCCAACGACACGGGGCCTGGCCACATGGCTGCCGCGGTGGGCGCACCTCTGCTCAGCCTGCTGGGGCCCACCGCCCCTGAAGAATGGGGCGC
>JBEGRT010000448.1:0-3820 GCA_041180305.1 Pseudomonadota bacterium | reverse complement strand
ATCCGCAGGCCAGCCTCAGCCGCCGCCGGGCGCTGCGCCATATAGGCCTGGCCGGCGTGCTGCCCTGGGCCAGCCTGGCCTTGGCGGCGGGCGCTGCGCCCACCCAGAACCGCCTCATCGTGGTGCTGCTGCGGGGCGGCCTGGACGGTCTGGGCGCCGTGCCCGCCGTGGGTGACCCGGCCTTCGCGGCGGCACGCGGCGTGCTGGCGGACTACGCCAGCCCCGCCTTGCCGCTGGGCGGGCCCTCCGCCGCAGGTTCGGCGGGCTTCTTTGCCCTGCACCCCAACCTGGGCGAGCTGCACCGGCTGTATGGCCGTGGCGAAGCGCTGGTGGTGCATGCCACCGGCCTGCCCTACCGTGAACGTTCCCACTTCGATGCGCAACAGGTGCTGGAGTCCGGCGGTACCCGGCCTTACGAAATCAGCACCGGCTGGCTGGCCCGTGCCCTGGCGGCCGACAAGCGTCGCGGCATGGCCCTGAACACCGCCGTGCCACTCGTCCTGCGCGGCCCGGGGGAGATCGACACCTGGGCGCCTTCGGCCCTGCCGGAACCCTCTAACGATTTGGTTGCGCGGCTGGCACGGCTGTACGCCACGGACCCGGCCTTGTCCCAGGCCCTGAGCCGCGCCCGGGGCCTGCGCGAGGACCCCGAGATGGCAGCCGGGATGGCCAGCCCCAGCCCGGGAATGTCCGGAATCGCCGGTTCGGTCGGCCGGCAGGCGGTGGTGGCCCTGGCACGCAAGGCGGCTGAGTTTGCCGCGCAGGCCCATGGCCCGCAGGCGCTGGTCCTGGAGATGGGCGGCTGGGATACACACGCCAACCAGGCCGCGCCGCAGGGCGCCCTGGCCAACAACCTGGGCACGCTGGACGCTGCCCTGGCGGCCCTGCGGGAGGGCCTGAGCAGCCCCGCCGCCAGCGGGGCCTGGGCCCGCACCGCCATCGCCGTCGTCACCGAATTTGGCCGCGAGGTGGCCGTCAACGGCACCCAAGGCACCGACCACGGCACCGGTGGCACCGCCTTTCTTCTGGGTGGCGCTGTGCGCGGCGGCCGCGTCATCGCCGATTGGCCCGGCCTGGCCAAAGCGCAGCGCCACGAAGGCCGCGACCTGCGCATCACCACCGACCTGCGCGCCCTCTTCAAACCCCTGCTGGTGCAACACCTGGGCCTGCCGGCCCAGCAGGTGGAGCAGGTGGTGTTTCCAGAGAGTGGCGGGGTAAAGGGTTTGGATTTGCTGCGGGCTTGAGGGCCCGGTGCCGCACGCCGCCCGCAATCGAGGCGGCCATGGAGGTGGCTATCCCCGGGGCAGGGCCGGGCCAGGTGAACCGCGATCGGCCCATCGGCTTCTTGAGGTCACGGCCAAAGCCCAAAGGATGCGCGCCAAGATGCCGGGTGGCCGCTGCCAGCCGCCCGTCCGGCAAGCTCGTACCAGAGTGTGGTTTGTCGAGGCCTGGCTGCCGACGGCGGGGCCATTCGGGGCCTGAAGCTGCCCGGGGAGGGCGTGCGGTCTTCGCGCCGAATTCATACACCTTTCTGTGTGGCCAGACTGTCCCGGCTTCGCTGACGACACGGGATCAAACCGGGTCACCCCATGGGCTGCCGGGCGCCCCCTCATTCCGTCGGCCGCGACCCCGAGTTCCGCAGGCGCAGGGCAGCCTCGGCCATGCGCTCAGCGGCACCGCGATGGGCGGCGGCAAAGGCCAGGGCGGACTGCACCCAGACGTTGCGCTGGCCGTCACAGGCCAGGGCGATGGCCGCCTTGACACCTTCGTCCAGCGTCTGCACCCGCTGCGCGCAGCCGGCGGCTTTGGCCATTTGCGCGGCTTGGGCGAAATTGAAGGTGTGCGGGCCCATCACCAAGGGGCAACCGCAAGCGGCGGCCTCGATCAGGTTCTGGCCACCCAGGGGCGCAAAACTGCCCCCCAGCAAGGCCACGTCGGCCATGCCGTAGTACATGGGCATCTCGCCCACGGTATCGCCCAGCAGCACGTCGATATCGTCAGCCTCGGCCACCGGCAGTTCTGAAAACTCGCTGCGCCGCCGCAAGCGCAGGCCGGACTCCCGCACCAGCTGCGCCACCTCTTCAAAGCGCTGGGGATGGCGCGGCACCAGCACCAGCAGGGGGCGCGGGCCCGACAGATTCATCCAGGCTTCCAGCAGCGGCCACTCCTCGCCGATGCGGGTGCTGGCGGCCAGAACGACATAGCGCGTGACCCGCTGCCGCCAATCCAGACCACGCGCCAGCAGGCGCGGCGGCGGTGTCATATCGAACTTCAAATTGCCCATCACCCGCACCTGGCGGGCACCGGCCTTGCGCAGGCGAAAAGCATCGTCCTCACTCTGCGCCAGGGTCTGGTCGATGCCGGCCGCTGCGGGCTTCAGCAACACCCGGAACCGTTCGGCGCGCTTGAGGCTGCGCTCGCTCAAACGGGCATTCGCCAGCACCAGGGGAACCCCCTCGCGCTCAGCATAATGCACCAAGTTAGGCCAGACCTCGGTTTCGATCAGCACGCCCAGGCTGGGCCGGTGGCGGCGCAGGAATCGTTTGACGGCGCCTGGCGTATCAAAAGGCAGCCAGGCCTGAAGGTCGCCCGGCCGCATCATCTCGAATCCCGCCTTGCAGCCGGTCGCCGTGCCGTGTGTCAGCAGCAGGGGCATGCCCGGATCAACCTCGCGCATGGCACTGACCAGGGCGTCGGCGGCACGCGTCTCGCCCAGCGAGACGGCATGAATCCACACGCAATCCCGCGCGGCACGCTGCCGGCCAAACCCGAAGCGCCCCGGCAGATCGCGCCGGTACAGGGGCTCGCGGATGCTGCGCCAGAGCAGACGCAGCACGTACAGCGGTGACAGCAGCCGCAGCGCGTTCGAATAGAAGAAGCGCGCAACCGCTTTCAGCATGGGATCAGGATGACGGAGCTAACGTCTATGTTCAGCCGCTTCAATGCGCGGCTGCGGCGATCTGCGCATCGGGTTTGACGGAACGCAGGGCCGCCATGAAGCTCGCCTCGATGCGCTTCAGCGCCTGGGCGTTGTGCCCCTCAAAACGCAGCACCAGCACCGGCGTGGTGTTGGAGCCGCGGATCAGGCCGAAACCATCCGCGTAGTCGGCACGTACCCCGTCGATGGTGGTCAGCTCAGCGCCGGGGAAGATTCTCTTGGCCTTCTTTTGCAGCTCGGCCACCAGGCGTGCCGGCTCACCCTCGGCGCAGGGCACGTTCAGTTCGGGCGTGCTGTGGCTGGTGGGCAGGGCATTGAGCACTTTGCTCGGGTCCTTGCTGCGCGACAGGATCTCCAGCACGCGCCCGGCCGTATAGGTGGCGTCATCAAAACCATACCAGCGCTCGCTGAAAAAGATGTGCCCGCTCATCTCGCCGGCCAAAGGCGCACCCACTTCCTTGAGCTTGGCCTTGATCAGCGAGTGGCCGGTCTTGTACATCATCGGCACGCCGCCAGCCTTGCGAATGGCCGGGGCTAACCGTTGACTGCATTTGACATCGAAGATGATCGTGGCGCCCTTGTTGCGCTTGAGCGTGTCGGTGGCCAGCAGCATCAACTGCCGGTCGGGATAGATGATTTGGCCGTCCTTGGTGACGATGCCCAGGCGGTCGCCGTCACCGTCGAAGGCGAGGCCCAGTTCGGCGTCGGTCTCGCGCACGGTGCGGATCAGGTCGGCCAGGTTCTCGGGCTTGCTGGGGTCCGGGTGGTGGTTCGGGAAGTCGCCGTCGACGCGGCTGTACAGGTCGACCACCTCGCAGCCGAGTGCACGCAGGATGCCCGGCGCGGTTGCGCCCGGGATGCCGTTGCCCGAGTCGACGACGA
>JBEGRT010000447.1:0-2576 GCA_041180305.1 Pseudomonadota bacterium | reverse complement strand
GGCGTGCGGTGTCGCCGGGGCGTTCCGGCGGCAGGGCCTGCAGCGGGTAGCGGCTGGCGATCAGCGATTCCACAGCCTGGCTGGGCATGACCTTGTCCATGTTCCAGCCATTGGTCTGGCCGACATCCATGAACTCGATGAAACGCAGTTCGATCTGGCTGCGGCGGAAGTGCTCGACCATGGGCAGGATCTGGTGATCGTTCAGCCCCTTTTGCACCACCATGTTGACCTTGACCGGTGACAGGCCCGCGGCGCGCGCGGCGTCGATGCCCTGCAGCACACGTTCGATGTCGATGTCACTGTCGCTCATGGCCCGGAAGGTGTCCGGCGACAGCGCATCCAGGCTGACGGTGATGCGCTGCAGACCAGCGTCTTTCAGGGCCTGGGCGTGTGGTGCCAGCAGCGCCCCGTTGGTGGTCATGGCCAGCTCTGGCGGCAGGCCGTCGGGCGTGCGCAGCTGGCTCAGTTGCCGGATCAGTTCGGGCAGGTCGCGTCGCATCAGGGGTTCACCGCCCGTGATGCGCAGTTTGGTCACGCCCAGCGCCAGGAACATGCGGGCGGTGCGCGTGATTTCTTCGAAGCTCAAGAGGGCGGGCTGAGGCAGGAAACGGTGCCCAGGGCCGTACACCGAGCGCGGCATGCAATACCCACAGCGGAAGTTGCAACGGTCAGTGACCGAGATGCGCAAATCGTGCAACGGGCGGCCAAGACGGTCGTGTGGCGCGCTGCCATGCGGCAGGTCGCCGGCGCGAGGTGCGGGCAAAGGCCGGGCGCCGGCCAGGGCACCATGCTGTATCGGGATGATGCGGTCTTCGCGCATGCGCGCATTGTGCCCGCAATGTCCTGGTCTGCCTCGGGCAGGTGCGTCCAAACGTGATGTTGGCCGCGTTGTCGAGCCGTGTGTGGGCTCAGGGCGCCGTATCGGCCTGCCCCGGGGGGCCATTGCGCACGATGGTGCCCAGCGATGCGGGCAATGTGCCGTTCTTCGACAGCGCAGGCAGTCGGCGAGCGCCGTCGAAGCGCTGTTGCCAGTAGTCCATTCGCATGTCTTCCACGCGCACCACGCCACCGGCGCGAGGCGAATGGATGAACTTGTTGTCGCCGATGTAGATGCCGACGTGCGAGAAGGTGTGGCGCAGGGTGTTGAAGAACACCAGATCACCAGGTTTGAGTTCTGCCTGGTTCACCTGCAGCATGCCTGGCATGTTGGCCTGCTCGACCGCGCGGCGCGGCAGGATCAGTCCCAGGCTGTTTTCGAACACATGGCGTGTGAAACCGCTGCAATCGAAGCCGCCTTCTTTGGAGTTGCCGCCCATGCGATACGGCACCCCCAGGAAATTCATGGCCGACAGCACCAGCTCCGATGCCAGGTTGGCGGCCTTGTCCTTGACCTGCTGCGCCGCTTCGACCACCGGGCGGGTGTTGATCAGCCCGCGTTCCGACAGGAAGCGGCTGACCGGGTCGGTGGCATCGGCCGTGCCAGCGGCTGCAGACGACGCGGCGGCGGCGGGCTGCTGCTGGGCCAGCACCGCCGTGTGGGCCCCGAAGGCCAGTGTGGCGGCCACGAGGAGGCGCCCGAAAACTGCGCGTCGAATGAACATGGGGCGCAAGGCTAGGGGAATCAATCCCATCCGTCAACCTTGGAAAGTCAGGACAATCAACACCTTACCACTGCTTTTGCGGGCTTCCCCTTGCGTTGTGATCACTGGCGGCATGGGATTTCCACCATGCAAGCTGGGCTCAGCCAGCGCTCTGCAAGGCCTCCAGGGCTTCGCTGAGCTCCAGCCAGCGCATCTCCAGTTCGTCGATTTCGTCGCCCACGATTTTCAGTCGGCGGGATTTTTCGGTGCGCTCGTCGGCGCCCAGATCGGCTGCACACAGGCGTTCGTTGATCGCATCGCGCTCAGTGCTGAGGGCAGCCAGACGGTCGTCGATCTTCTTGATCTCGGCCTTGAGCGGGCGGGCCTGTTCCTGCAGTTTCTGGCGAGCCTGGGCCGCAGCCTTGCGGTCTTCCTTGCGGTTGGCAGGCGAATCGGCTGAGGCACTGGCCTGTGCCGCGGCTTGCTGCTGGGCCTTGAGCGCGGCCGCCTGCTGGCGGCTCTGTTCGATCAGCCAGCGCTGGTAGTCGTCGAGGTCGCCATCGAAAGGCTCCACCTTGCCCTGGGCCACCAGCCAGAACTCGTCGCACACCTCGCGCAGCAGGGCGCGGTCGTGGCTGACCAGCATCACGCTGCCTTCGAATTCGTTGAGGGCCATGCTCAGGGCTTCGCGGGTGGTCAGGTCAAGGTGGTTGGTCGGTTCGTCGAGCAGCAGCAGGTTGGGTCGCTGCCACACGATCAGCGCCAGCACCAGGCGGGCCTTTTCCCCGCCGCTGAACTGCCCCACGGGCTGCATGACCATGTCGCCCGTGAAGCGGAAGCGGCCCAGGAAATCACGAAGTTCCTGCTCGCGGGCCTGCGGGTTCACCGCCTTGGCCAGGCGGACCATGTGGGCCAGCGGGCCTTCGTCGGGCCGCAGCACATCGAGTTCCTGCTGGGCGAAGTAGCCGATGTTCAGCCCCTTGCCCTCGGTGATCT
>JBEGRT010000446.1:0-3698 GCA_041180305.1 Pseudomonadota bacterium | reverse complement strand
GTAGAACACCAGCAAAGCACCCGTCAGGCCCAGCACGGCCACGGCCAGCGACAGCAGCCAGCCCAGCACCCGATGCACCCGCACCAGCGCAGGGCGCCAGCGCCTGACGACACTCACAGGCTCACCTGCAGCGAGACATACACAGCCCGTGGCGCTCCGGGTGAGAACATGGCCTGCTGGCTGCCTGCTGGCCAGAAGAAGTTGTCCCACCACACGTATTCATGCCGGCGGTCGAGCAGGTTCTTGACCTGCAGGTCCAGCGACACCTTCGGCGTCAGGGCCTTGCGCACCGTGGCATCGAACAGCACATAGCCGCCGTACTTGCCCTGCTGGTTCAAGTCGTCGATGAAGTACGAGCCTTGCGCCCGCCCCTGCAGCCCCAGCTGCCAGCCTGGCACACCGCGGTAATCCACCCCCAGGGTCGACAGGTATCGTGGCGTGCTGAACACCTCCTTGCCAGCCACCGAAGTGCTCGACACGGCGTAGCCGCCCCGCACCTTGGCCTGCTGCCAGGCCTGCGAAGCCCACACGCTCAGGGATTGTGCAATCTGCACCTTGGCCGACAGGTCCACCCCTTCACGGCGCGTGCGGCCCAGCTCCTGGGTCACCCCCGCGCTGGGCAGATTGGCCACCTCATCGGTCGCATCCTGGCGCCACCAGGCCAGGCGGGCCTCGTTGCCAGCCCCGGGATGCCAGCGCAGGCCCAGCTCCCGGCCCGTGTTGACCGAAGGCTCGGTCGATGCCGAAGCGGCCGTCGGGTAGGCTGCAGCGCCCGAACCCGTCAGGATCTGGAAGGTCTTGCCCCAGTTGGCGTACCACTGGGTGCTGGGGCTCAGCGAATGCACCACGCTCAGCTTGGGCTGAGGGATCCACCCATAGTCCTTCAGCGCCGCGGTCTTGCCGGTCGCGTTGTAGCGCACATGCCCGGTGAACTGGTCCACCCGCAAGGCCGGCACGATCTTCCACTGAGCGCTGGGCTTCCACACACCCTGCACATAAGCACCGACGTTGTCGACACGGTAATCGTCGTCGTTCGACACCGTGACCGGCTGGCTGAAGTCGGTCGGCTGCGCGTAGGCATATCGGTCGCGCCGGTAGCGGTTGGCCTGCTGCTCCAGGTTCACGCCGGCATCCAGCGTGAAGCGTTCATGGAGCCGCCAGGTGGCATTGCCCAACCAGCCCGAGTGGTCCTCCACCCAATGGCGCCGCTGGCGCGGGGCGGTCGAGCCGCTGTACGGGGTGTAAGTCACGAAGCGATCGTCGTCGATCGAATTCACATAGAACAGGCTGCTCCATCGGGCATCTTCGTGGGGCTGGTGGCTCAGGTGCACGCTCAGGTGCTGCATCGCGCGGTCGTCGCGGTCGTTGGCATTGCGCACGGCCGACTGGAAACGATCGGCCGCCAGTTCGGCCGCGGTCAGGTAGCCGGCTTCCTGGGCATCGGTCTGCGACACGCGGGCGATCACACCCACCTTCCAGCGGGCATCGGGCTGATAGAACCACTTGCCACCCAGCACCATTTTTTCGGCACGGGCATGGTCGCGGTAGCCCTCGCTGTACTGGTGCGAGACCACGTAGTTCTGTGACCAGCCCTCGCTTTCACGCCCCGCCACCAGTGTGGCATCGCGCGTGCCAAAACTGCCCACGGTCACACGCCCTTCGGTGTACTGCCCACCCTGGCGGGTGAACACCTGCACATTGCCCCCGATGTTGTGCAGGCCGTAGCGCGGGTCATTCGTGCCCTTGATCACCTCGACCGATTCCAGCTCCAGCGGCACCAGCATGTCGAAGTAACGCAAATTGCCGCTGTTGACGTTGCTGGGCACACCGTCGATCAGCAGTTTCACCCCGTTGATGTAGCCCTCGCCATTGAAGGCCCGCACCGACGGCTTGCCCGATTCAGCCCCCAGGCGGAACTCGGTGAACTGCACACCGGGCACCGAACCCAGCACCTCCCAGCTCTGGGCGAACTGGCGGCCCTGCAACTGCTCGGGCGACACCACATCCACCGAGGTGAGGATGTGGCGCGACGCCAGAGACACCTGCCGCGGAGCGACCACCGTGACATCGTCCAGGGCGGGCTCGGTCTTCGCCACAGGTTCAGCGGCGCCGGTTGCGGCCGCACAGGCCGGGCTGCCCATGCCGGCCAGGCCAGCCAGGCAGGCAAAAACCACGGGGCGCAAGACGCCCGCGTTCAAACATTCCATGAAGATTCTCCAGACCACAGCGCCTGCACCTGGCCGTGACCCGCAGGCCGCATCAGGGGGCGCGAACAGGCGTGGCACAAGGTGCGCACACCGCCGAAGGCGTGTCAGGCCTGGGCTGGAGGGGCTCGGGCGGCCCAGCGGTGGGCAGGCCCCTGGCGATCGGATGGCAGCGAGACCACGGGCGACAGCGCATGCTGTGCCAGCGGTTCGGGTGCCATGAAGGAGACCCCCGAGGGCGGCGCTGCAAAGGGCAGGCACAAGGGGCAGTCGAGGTGGTGGCCGAGCAGGGCGGCAGCCGCGTCTTGCGGCGTTGTGCCTGATTCGCTGGCAGCCCCTGCAGAAGAAACACCCACCGAGCAGACCGCGGCATCAAGCCATGCCGAAGTGCGGTGAGCCAGCCAGGGGGACAGCACCGCCATGCCGAACGTGGCCCAAAGCAGCAGCACAACCGACCAGGTCGTGAGGCGGGCGCGGCGCAAAGCGTGCATGCAGCGGTGCAGAGAAGATGGGGGGTGGTGCCGGCTGTCGGGTTCGAACTGACGACCTACCGCTTACAAGGCGGTTGCTCTACCAACTGAGCTAAGCCGGCGCCGAGCGAATTCTACAAGACAAAGCCCACAGACAAAGGGCCCGCTTGAAGCAGGCCCTTGAGATGTGCCAATGCGGCAACGATCACTTCACGCGACGCAAGGAAGGCCGTGCGCCAGCGGGTGCTGCGGGCGGCGGCTCATCGCCATCGTCATCGGCTTGCGAGGTCTCGGTCACCGGGGTCAGGCGCAAGCCAGGCTTGCGGGGGCTGCTCTCGGGGGCCGGCACACCCGCAGCCGGTGCGTCGTCCTCAGAAGAAGCCTCAGCGGTCACGGGGTTGGGCACCGGGAAAGCCATGCCCTGCCCGTTTTCACGGGCGTAAATGGCGATCACATGGTCCACCGGCACGATGATTTCGCGTGCCACGCCGCCAAAGCGGGCCTTGAACTCGATGAAATCGTTGCCCAACTGCAGCTGACTGGTGGCGTCGAAGCTGACGTTCAGCACGATCTCATTGTTCTTGACATACTCCTTGGGCACCTGAACGCTCTGATCGACGTACACCGCCAGGTACGGCGTGAAGCCGTTGTCGGTGCACCAGTCGTGCAGGGCGCGGATCAGGTAGGGCCGAGTGGAGCTTCCCTGGGCTTCGGCGTCTTGGCTGGTGGTCATGTATGAAGTGGTGTCGTCGGCAAGGCGCGCTTACTTGCGCATCACCTTCTCGGAAGGCGTCAGCGCTTCGATGTAGGCCGGACGCGAGAAGATGCGCTCAGCATACTTCAGCAAGGGCAGCGCATTTTTCGACAGCTCGATGCCGTAGTAATCCAGACGCCACAGCAGCGGGGCGATGGCGACATCCAGCATGGAGAAGTCGTCACCCAGCATGTACTTGTTCTTCAGGAAGATGGGCGCCAGCTGTGTCAGGCGGTCGCGGATCTGGTCGCGGGCCTTTTCCAGTTGCTT
>JBEGRT010000445.1:0-4609 GCA_041180305.1 Pseudomonadota bacterium | reverse complement strand
CGGTGGGCGGGCGCAGCGGCGAACGGTGGCCCGCAAACTCGCCCAGCGGCACCCGCACCTTGGCGCCCGGTAGCGTGACGACCGGCACGTCCTGCGGTGCCAGGGCCAGTGCGAAGGGCGCTTCGTCCTGCTTGTGCTGCGGCAGGTTCACGAAGATCTGCAGCATGTGCACGGTCTGGCCGGGCTCGGCAGGGTTCTCCTCGTGCACCACGCCACGGCCAGCCGCCGTCCAGTGCAGCCCGCCCGGCTGGATCTGTTGACGCCCGCCCAGCGAGTCGCGGTTTTCGATCCAGGTCTGCGAGTCGAGGAACAGGTAGGACACCGCAGAGAAGCCGGCATGCGGATGCGGCGGAAATGTGGGAGCGCTCATCCAGGCGTGATCGATGCCCAGGAACGGATTGGTCAGTTCGGCGGCGTGCAGGGCATAGGCGTGGAACTGGCTGCCGTGGTTCATGCGCTGCTGGCGTGCGAAGGTGGTCATGGCACTGTCTCCGTTGGGGGCGGTGCCGGTTGGGGGCACCGCGTTGTCGATGTCGAAATCTTCTGATCAACGCTCAATGGGATAAAGGGGTCACAATGGAAGTGACTAATCCAAATTTGCAGCAATCAACATGGACCTTCTGAACGACATGGCGCTGTTCGTGGAAGTGGCGCGGGCCATGAGCTTTCGCCGCGCGGCCGACGCCATCGGCATCCCCAACTCCACGCTGTCGCGACGCGTCAGCGCGCTGGAAAAGGCCATCGGCCTGCGCCTGATGCACCGCACCACCCGCCGCCTGGAGCTCACCGAGGCCGGCCAGATCTACTTCGAGCGCTGCAAACGCATCGTCGAAGAAGCGCGACTGGCGCATGAGCAGTTGGGCGAGTTGCTGGCCCAGCCCAGCGGCGTGCTGCGGGCGTCACTGCCGGTGGACTTTGCCAACAGCACACTGGCCCCGTTGATCGCCGAATTCGCCCGCCGCTACCCGGGCATCCGCTTCGAGTTCGACCTGACTCCGCGGCGGGTCGACCTGGTCAGCGAGCCTTTCGACGTGGCCATCCGCATGGGCGCTTCAGAGGATTCCACCTTGGTGGCGCGTCTGCTGGCCACCCTGGGCACGCACCTCTATGCCTCGCCGGCCTACCTGGCCCGCGTCGGGCAGCCGCGTCAGCCAGCCGACTTGTCCGACCACGACTGCCTGAGCATGAAGGCCGCCCAGCGCATCATGTGGAAGTTGTCATGCCCGGGGACCACCGAGGCCGTGGAGGTCGAGGTCGGCGGCCGCTTCCAGCTCAACAGCGTCGGCCTGCTGCGGCGATTGGCCACGCTGGACCTGGGCATCGTGCTGCTGGCTGACGTGGTGGCCGCTGACGATCTGGCCGCGGGCCGGCTGCAGCGGGTACTGCCCGATTGGCAGGGCCCGCCGACGCCGGTCTACGCGATGACCGAGACCCGCCTGCTGCCGGCCAAGACCCAACGCTTCATCGAGTTTCTGCGGGAGCAGCTGGGGCAGGCGGTAGGCTGATTGCTGCAAGGATGGATCAATGATTTTCAATCGAATGGATTTATCTCAACGCTGAAGTTCAGGAAGATGCCGCTCATCGTCATCACGCCCCGCCCCGGAGCACACCATGAGCGCCAGTTCCCTGTTGACCCCTGCCACCGTTGGCGACCTTGCCTTGCGCAACCGCCTGGTCATGGCGCCCATGACGCGCTCGCGTGCCGACGATGCCGGCGTGCCCGGTGAACTCACCGCCCTGTATTACGCGCAGCGCGCCAGCGCCGGCCTGATCATCAGCGAGGGCGTGTTCCCCAGCGCCATGGGTAAGGGCTATGTGCGCACGCCAGGCATCGAGACCGAGGCGCAGGTGGCCGGCTGGAGGCGGGTGGCCGATGCCGTGCACGCCCAGGGTGGCCGCATCGTCATGCAGCTGATGCACGCCGGGCGCATCTCGCACCCGTCGTTGCTGCCGTCAGGTGCCGTTCCGGTGGCCCCCTCGGCCATCCAGCCCAAGGGCCAGACCTGGACCGACCAGGGCCTGCAGGACATGGTCACGCCGCACGCGCTGAGCCAGGGCGAGATCGGCCAGGTGGTGGCTGAGTACCGCGCCGCGACCCGACGCGCGCTGGACGCCGGCTTCGACGGCGTCGAGCTGCATGCCGCCTCGGGCTATCTGCCCGAGCAGTTCCTGTCCTCGGGCAGCAACCAGCGCACCGACGCCTACGGCGGATCGGTGGCGAACCGCGCGCGCTTCGTGCTGGAGGTCCTGGCCGCCATGGTGGCCGAGGCCGGCGCTGGCCGCGTGGGCATGAAGATCGCGCCGGAGATGGGCTACAACGACATCGCCGATGCCACGCCGCAAGAGACCTATGTGCATCTGGTCGAGCAGATCCAGCCGCTGAACCTGGCCTACCTGCATGTGGCCCTGTTCGGCACGACAGTGGACTACCACGGTCTGCTGCGCCCGCGCTTCCAAGGTGCCTACCTGGTCGGTGGTGGCCTGGACCAGGCCTATGCCGAGGCCCTGTTGGCCAACGGCCGTGCCGATGCAGCCGTGTTCGGCAGCGCCTTCCTGGCCAACCCCGACCTGCCCGAGCGCTTTCGCCGTGGCGCGCCGCTGAACGCGCCCGACAAGGCCACGTTCTTCGCGCAGGGTGCACAGGGCTACACCGACTATCCCGCACTGGCCTGAACTGAGCACGGCGTCCGCACGCCGGACGCCAGCTGACTTTGCCGCACCATGGCCATGCCATCCACGTCCCTCACGACCGCACTGCAGCCCCTTGGGCGCAAGCCCGGCCTTGTCCTCCTGACCAGCACGCTGGCCCTGGCCCTGACGGGCTGTGCGACGCCAGTGGCCGGCCCCGACCTGCAGACCGCCACCCAGCCGCGAGATGCCGCATGGACATGGCGCGCGGCGCCGGCTCTGCCTGAGCCATCGGCCTTGCCTGGCACCAGCCTCCAGCCGGCCTTGAGCACCCAGGCCGTGCCCGGCACCTGGTGGTCGCTGTTCGACGATCCGCTGCTCTCGGCCCTGCAGACGCAGGCGACAGACGGCAACCTGGACCTGCAGGCGGCCCTGCTGCGCATCGCTGAAAGCCAGGCTCGCCTCGGCATGACCGAGGCCACCGGCCTGCCGCGCGTGAACTTCGATGCGGGCTACAGCCGAGCGGCACTCAGTGCGGACTCACCACTGGCCCGCCTGGGCATGCCGACGCGGCCCTATGACCAGTACCAGTGGGGCGGCCAGGCCAGTTGGGAAATCGACCTGTGGGGCCACCACCAGCAGCTGACCGAGTCGGCTCGCTCCCAGCTTGAGGCAACCCATTGGGCCGCCAGTGCTGCGCGGGTGAGCCTGTCCGCCGAGGTGGCGCGCCAGTACCTGCTGCTGCGCGGGGTGCAGGCTCAGCAGCGCCTGGTGGACGAGCACCGCCAGATCGCCGCCGAACTGCTGCGCCTGACCGAAAGCCGTGAACGAAACGGTGTGGCCACCCGCTTCGATTCGGCTGCCGCCCGTGCCGAACAGGCCACGGTGGAGGCCCGCGCCATCCAGCTGGGCCAGCAACGCGATGTGTTGATGAATGCACTGGCCCTGCTGCTGGGCCAGCCTCCCCACGCTTTGGATGAGCGCCTGTTGGCCGGAGCGATGTTGCCGCCCATGCCGCGCGAGCTGCCTGTGGGTGTGCCCAGCGATCTGGTGCGCCAGCGTCCCGACATCCTGCAGGCCGAGGCCCAGTTGCGGGCGGCCACCGCCGACAAGGGAGCCGCAAAGGCAGACTTCTATCCCAGGGTGAGCCTGAACGCCGGTTGGAGCATCAGCACCGCTCGCAGCAGTGAGCTGGGCAACTGGGACATGCGCCAATTCAGCGTGGGTCCGGTGGTGCACCTCCCGCTGTTCGATGGTGGCCTGCTCCAACGCACGCTGGCCCTGACCGACGCTCGGCAGCGCTCTGCCGCCCTGGCATGGCGGTCCACCGTGCTGCGCGCTTGGCATGAGGTGGGTGCGGCGCTGGACGCCAGCCTCAGCGAGCAAGCCAAGCAGGCCCGGCAGCAAGAGGCCGTGGCCCACAGCAGCCAGGCGCTGGACAGTGCCCGCAATGCCTGGAAGGCCGGCAGTGCCGAATTCACCACCGTTCTGGTGGCGCAGCGCAGCTTGCTGAACGCCCAGTCAGCCCTGACCGACACGACCACCGCCGCGGGCTTGACCGTGGTGTCGCTCTACCGCGCTTTGGGTGGCGGCTTGGCGGAGGTGCAGTCCACTCGGCAGGTGGCCGAGGTGCAGCCATGAACGCCGCAGTGCTCCCACAGGGCGCCAATCAAGGGGCACCCGGTCCTGCAGCGCCCGCGCCCGCAGCGCCCGGCCCGGTCTTCGGCCCGCGCCTGGCCGTCGGCATGGCCGGCGTGCTGCTGGCCGCCATGGTGGCGGGCCTGAACGCGCGCGTGCCGGCCCTGGCCCTGCCTGACACGCGCGGCGCACTGGGCCTGGGACTGGACGATGCCTCGTGGTTGAGCACGGCCTACACCGCGGGCGAGTTGTCGGTCATGCCCTTTGCCACCTGGTTCGCCGTCACCCTCTCGCTGCGGCGTTTTCACAGCTGGATGCTGGCCGGGGCCTTGCTGCTGGCCGG
>JBEGRT010000444.1:0-3935 GCA_041180305.1 Pseudomonadota bacterium | reverse complement strand
AACTGATTGCGCGGGTGCGCGTAGTACTGCTGGGCCTGCAGTGAAGCCACGCCCGGAAAGCTGCCCAGTACCAGCAGCCGCGCGCCTGGGGCCACCACCGGGGCCAGGCCTTGCAAGGCGGCAGTGCTGGCGTGGGCGGCAGGGCAGGCTTTCACAGGTGTGCGAGGGCGGGGCATGGGGCCGCAATGTGCCACACTCGCCCCCGTGAAACGCAAGCCCCGCACCCCCGCACTGCCCGACGCCACCATCTCCGAACAAGGTGGTCTGCGCTACCTGCACCTCGAAACCCCCTGGATCCAGGGCGCCATGCGGGTGCGCAAGCCGCTCAAGCTGGAGCTCGATTACATCCAGCGCATGATGGCCTGGCTGCTGCTGCGCACCCCCGACAGCTGGGACGACACGCGCACCCTGCACCTGGGCCTGGGGGCGGCGGCACTCACCAAGTACTGCCACAGCGTGCTCAAGGTGCCCACCACCACGGTCGAGCTCAACCCCAAGGTGATTGCCGCGTGCCGCGCCTGGTTCTGCCTGCCCGACAACGACGACCTGCTCAACGTGGTCGAGATGGACGCTGCCCGCTTTGTGGCCGATGCAGCCCACACCGCCAGCTTCGACGCCTTGTGCGTGGACCTGTACGACCACGAGGCCGCCAGCCCCGTGCTCGATGACGAGGCGTTCTACAAGGCCTGCTGGCAGGTGCTGGACGACGGCGGCGTGATGGCCGTGAACCTGTTCGGCCGTGAGGCCAGTTTCGACCGCAGCACGGCCCGCATCGCCAAGGCCTTTGGCGACACCCGCACCGCCATGCTCAAGCCCACCCGCGAGGGCAACACCATCGTGCTGGCCTGGAAGGGCTTTGACCTGCCCGAGCGTGACGTTCTCGCCGCACGGGCAGAAACTTTACAGGCCCGCTGGGAGCTGCCTGCGACAAAATGGGTGAAGTTGCTGTCTGGCCTTGCGCCAAAGGTGAAGCCCGCATGAACGCACCCCAACCTGCCACGGCCTTTCAGGGCCCGCTCGAATGGCGCCAGCTGGTGAACTGGCTGACCGAAGACGGCGTGATCTCGCCCGCGCAGGCCGAGCAGGTGGTGCAGCGCTTCAGCGCCGCACACAGCGCGCAGCACCCCCTGGTGCGCCTGGCCGGCCTGGGCCTGACCCGCGCCGACAACGGCAGCGCGCTCGACATGGAGCCGCTCACCGAATGGCTGGCCCGCCGTGTGGGCCTGCCCTACCTGCGCATCGACCCGCTCAAGGTGGATGTGGCCCGTGTGGGCGAGCTCATGTCCATCAGCTATGCCGAGCGGCGCCATGCCTTGCCGGTGCAGTTCGGCCTGAACGAAGTCACAATCGCCACCTGCGAGCCGCTCGATGTGGGCTGGATCGACGAGATCCTGGCCCACACGCGCAAGTCGGTGCGCCTGGTGGTGGCCAGCCCGCTGGAGCTGCAGCGATACCGCACCGAGTTCTACACCCTGGCCCGATCGGTCAAGGAAGCCAACAAGCGCACGGGCGATGCCTCCCAGATCCACAGCTTCGAGCAGCTGGTCGAACTGGGCAAGACCAACCGCCAGCTTGATGCCAACGACCAGGGCATCATCCAGGTGGTCGACTGGCTGTGGCAATACGCCTTCGATCAGCGCGCCTCCGACATCCACCTGGAACCCCGGCGTGACCTTGGCGCCATTCGCTTTCGCATCGACGGTGTCATGCACATCGTCTACCAGGTGCCCCTGGCCGTGATGCAGGCCATGACCGCCCGCATCAAGCTGCTGGGTCGCATGGACGTGGTCGAAAAACGCCGTCCGCTCGATGGCCGCATCAAGACCCGCAACCCCTCGGGCGAAGAGGTGGAAATGCGTCTGTCGACCATGCCGACCGCCTTTGGCGAAAAGCTGGTCATGCGCATTTTCGACCCCGACAAGACCCTCAAGAGCTTCGATGCCCTGGGCTTTGCGCCGCACGAGGCGGCCCTGTGGGAACAGCTCACCGCCAGGGCCCATGGCATCTTGCTGGTCACCGGCCCCACGGGCTCGGGCAAGACCACCACGCTGTATTCCACGCTCAAGCGCCTGGCCACCGAAGAGGTGAACGTGTGCACGGTGGAAGACCCGATCGAAATGATCGAGCCCGCCTTCAACCAGACGCAGGTGCAGCCGGCCATCGACCTGGGTTTTGCCGAAGGCGTGCGCGCCCTGATGCGTCAGGACCCGGACATCATCATGGTGGGTGAAATCCGCGACCGTGAAACCGCCGACATGGCGATTCAGTCGGCGCTGACCGGCCACCTGGTGCTGTCCACGCTGCACACCAACGATTCGGCCTCGGCCATCACGCGCCTGACCGACATCGGCGTGCCGGCCTACCTGATCAGCTCGACCGTGATCGGCGTGATGGCCCAGCGCCTGGTGCGCACCCTGTGCCCGGCCTGCAAGCAGCCCGACGACAGCCCGGCCACACTGAGCGCCCTGGCCGATGCCATCAAGCCCTGGCGCCTGAACGGCACGCCACGGCCTTACAAGCCCGTGGGCTGCCTGGAATGCCGCATGACCGGCTACAAGGGGCGGGTGGGCCTGTATGAGCTGCTGCCCATCAACGAGGCCATCCGCCAGGGCATGCACCCGCAGGTCGACATGGCCCGCATCAAGAAGCAGGCCGTGGCCGATGGCTTGCGGCCACTGCGCCTGGGCGGGGCCATGAAGGTGGCCGAAGGCCTGAGCACGCTCGACGAAGTGCTGCGCAACACGCCGCAGTGGGAGACCTGAGCCCGCCACACCCGGGGTGAGGCGGACTCAGGTGCCGGTCAGTGGCAGAGAGGCGGCGCCCGGGCCTGAGCCTTGTGAAGGGTCGCTGCGCGAAAAATGCTCCACGCGCACCTCGCAGCGAATGCCCACCGGGGTGTTTTCTGACCAGCGCACCGTGCCGCCCAGTTGCTTGGCCCGCTTGCGCACCCCGCCCAGGCCCAGGCCGTGCGACCATGTTTCCGGGTGACGGCCCAGGCCGTCGTCTTCCACGCACAGTTCCAGCACATCCTCCTGCAGGGTGATGCGGATCCTGACCTTGCGCGCCTTGGCGTGCGCCAGGGTGTTATTCACCAGCTCGCGCAAGATGCGGGTCAGCGCCGACCACTGCACCACCGACAAGTCCATGTCCTCGTCCAGTTGCAGGCTCCAGTCAAGTTCGGCTCGCGCAGCACCCAGGCGGTGGCTGATGTCGCGCTTCCACTCACTGGCGGCATCGCTCAGGGTGTGACCCTGCACCGACAGCCCGCGCGTCAGGGTCTTGAGGTCCTGCAGCGTGTGCCGGATGTATTCCTCGATGTCGGGGTTGGGTGCCTGGTACATCAGTGTCAGCAGTCGGGCGCCGATGTCGTCGTGCAGGTCTTGTGCAATGCGGGTGCGCTCTTCGCTGCGCCCTTGCTCCACCGCCTGATCGAAGCTCAGCACACGCTGCAGCTGGTCGATGATGCGAGTGGCCAGGCGGGCATCTTCCGAGGTGAACAGACGCTGTCCTCGGCCAGCGTGTCGCAGCACCAGCACCTGATGCTGGGCCGGCGTCCCGATGTCGGCAGGGCACACCGGCAGGCGCACCAGCATCAGGCCGCCGTTTCCGCGCACCAGTGTGCTCGGGATGTGCCCCTGCACCACCGCTGCTTCCAGCGGATCGAACAGCTCGCGCATCAGGCGCGCCATCAATTCATGCACCTTGCGCGGCTGACGCTCCAGTTCTCGGGCGATGCGGTAGAGGCGCTCGAACAGCCTTTCAGTGCTCAGGCTGTCTCGGTTGAGGAGCTGGCTCAGCACCCATCGGCGCAGGCTGAGGTAAAGCCCGAACGACAGGAACAGCGACATGGTCATCGAGGTGAACTGCCCCAGCGAAAACGCCGCAACGAAGAGCAGGTCGAGCGAGGCGGCCACCGTGCTCGACGCGGCCAGCAG
>JBEGRT010000443.1:0-2741 GCA_041180305.1 Pseudomonadota bacterium | reverse complement strand
TCATCCCCGACAAGATCGAGGAAGAGGAAACGCAGGTGGCCAAGCGCTTCGGGGTGTTCGGTGCGACGCTGCTGACCTTCTTCCTGGCCGAGATGGGCGACAAGACCCAGATCGCCACGGTGGCCATGGCCGCACGCTTTCCTGACCCGCTCATGGTGGTGCTGGGCACCACGCTGGGCATGATGCTGGCCAACGCACCGGCCGTGTTCCTGGGCGACAAGCTGGCCGGCAAGATCCCGATGAAGCTGGTGCACGGCATGGCCGCGGCCATCTTCGCGGTGCTGGGCGTGGCGACGCTGGCCGGCGCAGGACGCGCCCTGGGGTTCTGAAGCCCATCGGGTCGCCATGAAAAAAAGGCCCTGTCCGCCGAACCGGAACAGGGCCCACCTCTCACGGAAACTTCGCAGGCATCAGGAGCCGATCACCCCACCGTCTTTCTTGGTGATGACGATGGTGGCCGAGCGCGGGCGCAGGCCGGCGCCATACCCGGCATTGGCCGGCCACTGGCTGGTGTACTTGCTGGGGTCGGCCACGTCGGCCGCCTTGGTGCTCTCACCGGGGTGCTGGATGTTGACGAACATCGTGCGGCCATCGGGGGTTTCGCAGATGCCAGTGATCTCACAGTCCTTGGGGCCCACCAGGAAACGCTTGAGCTTGTCGGCCGCAGGCGCCTTGCCCACGTAGGTGGTCACGCTTTGCGTGCTGCTGTAGCTCAGCGTCCGGGCCCCACCATCGCCCACCTGCCCGGGGATGCCGGCCAGCATCATGCAGTTGGTGGTGTCGGTGTAGGCGCCGTCGTCGGTCTGGATCCAGCAGATGCCCGTCTTGGGGCTGAACCACAGGCCGTCGGGGCTCGAGAAATCCTGGTCACTGGTGAGGTTGCTCAGGTTGACGAAGCCGGTGGACGCACCCGCTTCGGCACCGAACAGGTACACGTCCCAGGTGAAGGTGGTGGCGGTGGATTCGTCACCGGCCTCCTTCAGGCGCAGGATGTGCCCGTTCACGTTGCCCTGCTGAGTGGTCGAGGCCCCCTTGATGTCGCTGTAGGCGCGGGGGTTGGCGGCATCGACCAGGCTTTGAGAGCCGGTCGGGGCGAGGCGGCGGTTGCTGTTGTTGGTCAGGGTGAAGTACACCTCCCCGGTGACAGGGTGCACGCTGCACCACTCAGGACGGTCCATCTTGGTGGCGCCCAGGGCGTCGGCGGCCAGGCGGGCGTTCACGCACACATCGCCCTGGTCGGCAAAGGTGTAGGTGGTGTAACTGCTCGGGATGTTGGCCACGCTCAGTTCGCGCCATTCGCCAGTGCCGTCGTTGTTGAACACGGCCACGTACAGCTTGCCCTGGTCGAGGTACTTGGCCCCGGTGGCCAGCCGGTCGGTGGGGCTGGCGTCGGCATCCGACCAGGCGGCGTCGGTCACGAACTTGTAGATGTACTCGTTGCGCGAATCACAGCCCATGTACACGGCCAGCTTCTTGCCGGCCTTGGGCAGCGAGAACACGGCGCTTTCGTGGGCGAAGCGGCCCAGGGCGCTGCGCTTTTTCAGGCGCGAGTTGGGGTTGTAGGGATCGAGTTCGACCACATAGCCCATGCCGTTCATTTCGTTGCGGTAGTCGTCCGAGCCGTCGGTCGTGCTGCCGGTCTTGGAAATGTTCCAGCGAGCGTACTGATCGGCCACACCGCCGGTTTCCCAGCCATGGCGCGAGGCCGTGCCCTGGGTGCGGCCATAGCGGTTCAGGGCTGCCACGCTCTTGTCACCGCGCGCGGCATCGTCGGTGCTGCTGCGGGTGAAGTAGTTGTTCCAGTTCTCTTCACCGCTCACGTAGGTGCCCCAGGGGGTGCTGCCTGCTCCACAGTTGTTGATGGTGCCGCGGGTGACGGTGCCATCCAGGCTGTATTTCGTGACCAGCAGCGCATTGCCGCGGGCAGGCCCGGTGATGTCGGCCTCGGTCAGCGGCGTGATGCGACGGTTGAAGCTGCTGGACTGCTGGCAGGCCCACTGGCCATTGGTGCTGCGCACCTCCACCACCGACAGACCATGGACCGCCACTTCCTTGTCCACCTCGGCGGCCGGGCGTGGCAGGGTCATGGTGCCGCCGTTGGCGTGCAGGAAGAAGGACGACAGCACTTCGTCGGTGGTGGCTTCGTGGTTCACGGCCAGCAGGCCACGGTCATTGGCGGTGTTCGAGGGCAGGCCAGCAGCGCTCAGCGGGAAGAAAGCCATGCCGTCGTGGTGGTCGCCGGCGCGCTGTTCCATGTCGGTGTCGGTGCCATCGTTCTTGAAGGCAGCCAGGCCAGCCACCAAGGGGTCACCCAAGGCGTAAATGGGGCGGGCTGTGTAGCCCGCAGCCACGGTCAGAACATCGGCGGTGGCCTTGGCCACCGGGGTGAAGGTCAGCGAGGTGATGCGCTCGCTGCCTGCGGCCGTGGCCGGCGTGGCGCTGTCGCCGCCACCGCCGCAAGCGCTCAGGGCCAGGCTGCCGAACACCGCCGTGGTGGCCGAGCCGACCGCGCCACGCAACAGGCTGCGACGGCTCAGGCGGGCCGACAGCACCTGCTGGAAGTGAGGGTTGTCAGAGGTGTTGGAATCTTCGTCGTGAAGATCGTAGGAAGGGGCACCGTGTTGCTTGCTCATGACTGCGTTGACTGCCGTTGGGGTTTCTTGAACGACCGAGACAGTACGCAGGGCGCATGACGCTTGCGTGAACCTTGTGTGACACACCTGTCATCCGGACAGCACCTG
>JBEGRT010000442.1:0-15740 GCA_041180305.1 Pseudomonadota bacterium | reverse complement strand
TACCGCCTGCCATGACCAAGGCACAGCGGCCTTGGGCTTGCGCATGCGTTGCTGCGTGCGATTCAAAAGGTTCGAGGGTCATCGCCGCCCCCCATGCATGAGTTGGCGGCTTTCAACGACGATACGCAGCACCACCGCGATGGCGATCAGGTTGATCAGATTGGCTGAGCCGCCATAACTCATCAGCGGCAAGGTCAGGCCCTTGGTGGGCAGAGCGCCCAGGTTCACGCCCATGTTGATGAAGGCCTGGCCGCCCATCCACACGCCCACGCCCTGGGCCACCAGGCCCGCAAACACGCGGTCGAGCGCGATGGCCTGACGGCCGATGTGGAACAGGCGAACCACCATCCAGAAGAACAGGCAGATCACCACCGACACACCGATGAAGCCCAGTTCTTCGCCGACCACAGCCAGCAGGAAGTCGGTGTGGGCTTCGGGCAGGTAGTGCAGCTTTTCGAGACTGGAGCCCAGACCTTCGCCGAAGATTTCACCGCGGCCAAACGCGATCAGCGAGTGGGTCAGCTGGTAGGCCTTGCCCAGGGCGTTCTTCTCTTCCCACGGGTCGAGGTAAGCGAAGATGCGCTCACGACGCCAGGGGCTGAGGCTCACCATCAGCACGAAGGCTCCGACCAGCACGGCGGTGATCAGGAAGAACATGCGGCCGTTCACACCGCCCAGGAACAGGATGGCCATGGCGATCGCGGCGATCACCATGAAGGCACCCATGTCAGGCTCGGCCAGCAAGAGCAGGCCCACCACGCCCACGGCCACGGCCATCGGAGCCACGGCGCGGAAGAAGTGCTCTTTCACCTCCATCTTGCGGACCATGTAATCGGCCGCATAAAGGGTGATGGCCAGCTTGGCCAGTTCGGAGGGCTGGAAGTTCATGACGCCCAGCGGCAACCAGCGCCGCGCGCCGTTCACGCCCTTGCCCACGTGGGGCACCAGCACCAGCATCAGCAGCACCAGCGAGACCACGAAGAGCCAGGGGGCCCAACGTTCCCACACCGACAGCGGGATCTGCGAGACCACGGCCCCGGCCATCAGGGCCAGACTGATGGAAAACAGATGGCGCATGAAGAAATGCGTGGGTTGATAGTTGGCGTACTTGGGGCTTTCGGGCAAGGCAATCGAGGCCGAATAGACCATGACCAGGCCCAGCAGCATCAGCGAGATCACCACCCACATCAGTGGCTGGTCAAAGCCCATGACCTTGGTGGGCTGTGTGTTCACCTGCACCCAGTCGCGCACGGGCAGTCGGCCCACCACCTCGGCACCACTGGCCGCAGCTCGCCCGGTCAGGCGGCTGAACCAGCCTTTCAGGCCACCGGCGCCGGTGGCTTCGGTGGGGCTGCTGGGGGTGTCCATGGCCTCGCTCATGCGATCTCTCCACGGTCGGCGGCAAGTTCACGCACGGTGTCAACGAACACCTGGGCGCGGTGGCCATAGTTGCGGAACATGTCCAGGCTGGCGCAGGCCGGGCTGAGCAGCACGGCATCGCCCGGCAGGGCCTGATCGAAGCACCAGCGGGTGGCGGCTTCCAGACTGTCGTGGCGCTGCATGGGGATGTGGGCACCCAGCGCATCGCTGAGCGTGCCCGCCGCTTGCAAGGCCTGTTCGATGGCGCCAGCATCGCGGCCGATCAGGGCCACGGCGCGTGCGAAACGGCTGACCGGCTCGGCCAATGGCTCGAAGGCCTGCCCCTTGCCATCGCCCCCGAGGATGATGACCAGCTTGCCCGGGGACAGGTCTGAGCCCAGCCCCAGCAAGGCGGCCACGGTGGCACCCACGTTGGTGCCCTTGCTGTCGTCGATGGCATCAACGCCACCCACGGTGGTGACCAGCTCGACACGGTGGGGTTCACCGCGGTATTCGCGCAGGCCATGCAGCATCGGAGCCAGCGGCAGGCCGATGGCGGTGGTCAGTGACAGCGCGGCCAGGGCGTTCGAGGCGTTGTGGCGGCCGCGGATGCGCAGCGCATCGGCCGGCATCAGGCGCTGCAGCACGATGTCTTCGGTCTCGCCCTTCTTGAGCTTGACGGTGGGGTCGCTCTCGCGGGCGCGCACCAGCCAGGCCATGCCGGCTTCTTCGACCAGGCCGAAATCGCCGGGGCGCTTGGGCGCATCCAGGCCAAATCGCACCACATTCCGTTCGACCACGCGGGCCGGGCGGCCACGCACGCCCGACTTCACCACCTCGGGCGCGGGCACCATGGCTTCGACCAGGGGTTCGTCGCGGTTGATGACCATGACGGCCTGCTTGCCGTAGATGCGGGCCTTGGCCTCGGCATAGGCGTGCATGGAGCCGTGCCAGTCGAGGTGGTCCTGCGTGATGTTGAGCACCACCGAGGCACTGGGCTCGAAGTTGCTGACGCCATCGAGCTGGAAGCTGGACAGCTCCAGCACCCACACCTCAGGCAGCACCTGGAAGACCGGTGCAGCGGGCGCTGGCGGGGCCAGCACGATGGCGGGGGCGTCTTCATCATCCGACAGGGGGGCTTGCTCGGCGGGCTCTTGTTCGGCAGGCAGGTCTGCGGCGGCGTCTGCTGCTGCGAGTTCTTCCGCAGCAGGCGCTTCGGTGACCAATGCTTCAGGGGCCACGTCGGCAGAGGTGGCATCGTCTGTGGCGACGGCCACAACGGCTTCTTCGGCCACAGGTGCGGCCTCGGCCTGCTCGGATGCCTGGGGCTCCTGATCCAGCGCCTGGCTCAGGGTGTCGAGCAAGGTGGGGCCGATGTTGCCCGCCAGGCCCACGCGCAGGCCACACCGCTCGACCAGCATGGCGGTCAGCGAGGTGGTGGTGGTCTTGCCATTGGTGCCCGTGATGGCCAGCACATGCGGGGCATAGCCTAGGGTGGTTTTCAGGTCGGCCAGAGCCGAGGCGAACAGGGCCAGTTCACCGCGCACGGGAATGCCGCGTTCATCGCAGGCGGCCAGCAGGGGCGCCACGGCGGCATCGCCCGGCATCAGGCCCGGGCTCTTGAGCACGATGTTCACGCCATCGAGCAACTCCACGTTCAGGCCATGGTGCAGGGTCGCACCCGGCACATCGGCGGCCAGCCTGGGTGCTTGCGGCGGGTTGGCACGCGTGTCGGCCACACGCACCGTGGCACCACAGCGCGCACACCAGCGCGCCATGGCCAGCCCCGAGTCGCCCAGACCCAGGATCAGCACGGTGAGTTGGTTCAGATGCAGCATGGTGTGAACAGGGCGATCAACGCAGCTTGAGGGTGCTGAGGCCTGCGAGGCACAGCAGCATGGTGATGATCCAGAAGCGCACGACGACCTGCGTTTCCTTCCAGCCGGACTTTTCGAAGTGGTGGTGCAGCGGCGCCATCAGCAGGATGCGGCGGCCTTCGCCGTACTTCTTCTTGGTGTACTTGAAGTAGCTGACCTGCACCATGACCGACAGGGCTTCGAGCACGAACACGCCGCCCATGACGGCCAGCACGATCTCCTGGCGCACGATCACGGCGATGGTGCCCAATGCACCGCCCAGGGCCAGTGCGCCCACATCGCCCATGAACACCTGGGCCGGGTAGGCGTTGAACCACAGGAGGGCCAGGCCCGCGCCGGCCAGTGCGGCGCAGAACACCAGCAGCTCGCCCGCGCCGGGGATGTGCGGCAGCAGCAGGTACTTGGCGAACACCGAGTTGCCGGTCACGTAGCAGAAGATGCCCAGGGCCGAGCCCACCATCACCACGGGCATGATGGCCAGGCCATCGAGGCCGTCGGTCAGGTTCACGGCGTTGCTGGTGCCCACGATGACCACATAGGTCAGGGCCATGAAGCCCCACACACCCAGCGGGTAGCTGATGGTCTTGAAGAAGGGCACGATCAGGTCGGCCTTCGGGGGCAGGTCTTTGGCGAAACCCGAGGCCACCCAGTCGAAGAACAGCTCCATCACCTTGAAGTAGCTGGTCTCGGACACGCTGAAGGCCAGGTAGATGGCCGCGATCACGCCGATCAGCGACTGCCACATGTACTTCTCGCGCGAGGGCATGCCTTCGGGGTCCTTCTTGACCACCTTGCGCCAGTCATCGGCCCAGCCGATGGCACCAAAGCCCATGGTCACGATCATCACGATCCACACGAAGCGGTTGGACCAGTCGAACCACAGCAGGGTCGACAGGCCGATCGACAGCAGGATCAGCGCGCCACCCATGGTGGGTGTGCCGCGCTTGGTCAGGTGGCTTTGCATGCCGTACTCGCGGATCGGCTGGCCGATCTTGAGTTCGGTGAGCTTGCGGATCACCAGCGGCCCCAGGGCCAGACCGATCAGCAGCGCCGTCATGGCGGCCATCACGGCACGGAAGGTGAGGTACTGGAAGACGCGCAAGAAGCCCCAGTCGGGGTTCAGGGCCTGCAACCAGGCGGCCAGACTAAGCAGCATGGGCACCTCCGGCTTGGGCCAGCAAGGCGGCCACGACGGTTTCCATCTTCATGAAACGGGATCCTTTGACCAGCACCGAGGCCACGGCGGGCGCTGCGGGGCTGTGCGACTGCAGGGCCGCGACGATGTCCGCGGCCGATTCGAATGACTGGGCCTGTGCACCCACAGCGGTGGCCGTGTGGCGGCACAGGCTGCCCGCGGTCCAGACGTGGTCGATGCCACGGGCCACGGCATGGCGCCCGACTTCTTCGTGGAAGGCGGGGCCCTGGGTGCCAACCTCGCCCATGTCGCCGAGCACCAGCCAGCGGGGGCCAGGCAGGCCCGCCAACATGTCGATGGCGGCGCGCACGGAGTCGGGGTTGGCGTTGTAGCTGTCGTCGACCAGGGTGAGGCGGCCTTGCGGGCGCTCGACCGTGAGCAGGGCCGAACGGCCCTTGACCGGCACGAAGGCTTCCAGGCCGGCCACCACGGCCGACAGCGGCGCACCAGCGCCGAGCGCGGCCGCGGCCGACGCCAGGGCGTTGCGCACATTGTGCTCACCCGCCATGGCCAGGCGCACGGAGGCCTCACCGGCCGGGGTGCGCAGGGCGATGGCCCAGTGCGGTTGGGCGGCGGCATCGACCCACTGGGCCGAACCGGTCACGGCCGCCGGCACGTCGCCCAGGGCGAAATCGATCACGCGGCGGCCTGCCGACAACTCGCGCCAGATGGGCGTGTGCTCGGCATCATCGGCCGGGAACACGGCCACGCCATTGCGCAGCAGGCTGCTGAGCACGGCGCCGTTTTCGCGCGCCACGGCTTCGACCGTGTGCATGAATTCCTGGTGCTCGCGCTGGGCGTTGTTCACCAGGGCCACGGTGGGCGCGGCCAGGGCGGCCAGCTGCTCGATCTCGCCGGGGTGGTTCATGCCCAACTCGACCACGGCGCACTGGTGCACGCCTTCGCGCAGGCGCAGCAGGGTCAGCGGCACGCCGATGTCGTTGTTGAAGTTGCCCTGGGTGGCCAGTGCAGCCTGTTCACCCGGGCCTTGCGCCATCCAGGCGCGCAGGATGCTGGCCACCATCTGCGTGACGGTGGTCTTGCCATTGCTGCCCGTGATGCCGACCAGCGGCATGTGGAAGCGGCTGCGCCAGCCCGCGGCCAGGCGGCCCAGGGCGGCACGGGTGTCGCTGACCTCCAGGCCTGGCAGGCCGGATTCGGCCACGCCACGCTGAGCCAGCACGGCCACAGCACCTGCGGCCTGTGCCTGCGGCAGGAATTCATGCGCGTCGAAGCGCTCGCCGCGCAGGGCCACGAAAAAGTCACCGGCCTGCAGGGTGCGGGTGTCGGTGTGCACGCGCCACAGCGGGGTGGCGGGGTCCCCCACCAGCACCGAGCCGGGCAGCAGCTGATGGGCCAGGCCCAGGGTCATCATGGGAGCGGTGCTCATGCCACCCCCTTGTCGAGCGGCAGGGTCGCCGCAGTCAGGCGCTCACGCAGGGCGGCCATGGATTCCTCAACATCTGAAAACGGCGTCTTCACGCCGGCCACTTCCTGGGTGGCTTCGTGGCCCTTGCCCGCGATCAGCACCACATCGCGTGCGTCGGCGCGCTGCACGGCATGGGCGATGGCATCGTGGCGGTTCTCGATCACGGCGATGCGGTCGGTGCGCACCACGCCGGTCAGGATCTGCGACAGGATCAACGCGGGCGATTCGTCACGCGGGTTGTCGCTGGTGATCACGACCTCGTCGGCATGCTGGTCGGCCATGGCGCCCATCAGGGGGCGCTTGATGGGGTCGCGATTGCCACCGCAGCCGAACACGCACCACAGGCGGCCACCGCGGGCTTCGGTGATCGAACGCAGCGCGCGCAAGGCCTGCAGCACGGCATCGGGGGTGTGGGCGTAGTCGACCACCGCCAGCGGCAGTGCCTGGGACGTGGCATCGGGCAGCGCCACCTGCTGCATGCGGCCCGGCACGCTGCTGAGGTGTTCGCACACACGGGCCGCTTCCCGCAGCGGGTGGCCCAGGGCACGCAAGGCGCCGATCACGGCCAGCAGGTTGGCGGCGTTGAACTCGCCGATCAGGCGGGTGTCGATGTCGACTTCATCGAGCACCTGCTGCAGGTCGGCGCTGCGCTCGATCAGGCGCAGGCCCATGCCGTGGGCATGGAAACGCACGGCCTCGGCGCGCAGGCGGGCTGGCGCCATCAGGGCGTAGGTCCAGACATCGAGGCCTCGCTGTGCGCATTGCGGCGCCAGCGCCTCGCCACGCAGGTCGTCGACATTGACCACTGCAGCCTGCAGGCCCGGCCAGCGGAACAGGGCGGCCTTGGCCTCCCAGTAGGCCTGCATGGTGCCGTGGTAATCGAGGTGGTCTTGCGTGAAGTTGGTGAACTGGGCCACGCGGATGCGGGTGGCGTCCAGCCGCCTTTCTTCGATGCCGATGCTCGATGCCTCGATGGCGGCAGCCTTCAAGCCCTGGTTCAGGAACTGGCGGAAGGTGGCGTGCAGGGTGACGGGATCCGGCGTGGTCAGGCCGGTGGGCACGAAGGCGCCACTGCCCGGCTCGCCCACGCCCAGGGTGCCGATGACGCCGCACGGCTGGCCCAGGGCGCTGAGGGCCTGGGCTGTCCACCACGAGGTGGAGGTCTTGCCGTTGGTACCCGTCACGGCCACCACATCGAGCTGCTGGCTGGGCAGGCCATAAAAGCCGTGCGCGATCTCAGCCAGCAGGGCCTTGAGCTGGGGCACGGCCAGGATGCGGGCGTCGTCAAAGGCGAAGGCCTCGGCGCCATCAGCCTCGACCAGGCAGGCCACCGCACCATCGCTCAGGGCCTGGGCCACGAAGGCGCGACCATCGCGCGCGGCACCAGGCCAGGCCACAAAAGCTGTGCGGGTGGTCGCTGCTTGCGCGGCCACCTGGCGGCTGTCGACCGTGAGTGCCTGCACGCCCTGCTGCTGCAGCCAGGCCAGCACATCGACGATGTGGGTCAGGGTGTGGAGGGCCATCAGAAGCTCTCCTCAACAGCCGGGGCGGCCGATGCGGTGGTGGTGCTGCCTTGTTGCGCCACGATGCGCGGCTGCACTTCCAGATCAGGCATCACGCCCAGGCGCGACAGCGTCTGCTGCACGACCTGGCTGAACACGGGAGCGGCCACCGCGCCACCGAAGTACACGCCGTTGCTGGGTTCATCGACCATCACGGCCACCACGATGCGCGGGTTGCTGATGGGCGCGATGCCCACGAACCACGAGCGGTATTTGTTGCCGGCGTAGCCGCGGCCTTCCTGCTTGTGGGCCGTGCCGGTCTTGCCGCCCACGCTGTAGCCCACGGTCTGGGCCTGCGGGGCCGTGCCTTCGGCGCTGCACACCATGTTGAGCATCTTGCGCACGGCACGCGCGGTTTCGGGCGAGAACACACGCGTGCCCTGCATGGGCACCGGCCCCCTCATGCCCTGGGCCATGCCCACCGAGCCCTTGTAGGCCACGTTCTGGCGCACGGGCTCTTCGGGGGCTTCGCTGGGCGCATCGCGCTTGATCAGGCTGATGGGCACGAGTTCGCCATCGCGGGCGAACACTGTGTAGGCCTGGGCCAGCTGGAACAGGCTGGCCGACAGGCCGTAGCCGTAGCTCATGGTGGCCTGCTCGATGCGGCGCCAGCTTTTGTAAGGGCGCAGGCGGCCGGTCACCACGCCCGGGAAACCCAGCTGCGGCTTGTGCCCCAGGCCCACGGCGGTGAACAGCTCCCACATTTCTTTGGGCTGCATCTGCATGGCCAGCTTGACCGTGCCGACGTTGCTGGACTTCTGGATCACTTCCTCGACGGTCAGGTCGCCATGCGGATGCGAGTCGGAGATGGTGGAACCATCGAGCTGCAGCTTGCCCGGGTAGGTGGCAATGATGGTGTCGGGCTTGACGCGACCTGTTTCCAGCGCCCAGCCAGCGATCAGCGGCTTCATGGTCGAACCGGGTTCGAAGGTGTCGGTCAGGGCACGGTTGCGCAACTGCGCGCCGGTCAGGTTGCGGCGATCGCTCGGGGTGTAGCTGGGGAAGTTGGCCAGGGCCAGCACTTCGCCCGTGACGGCATCGAGCACCACCACGCTGCCCGCCTTGGCCTTGTGCTGCGCCACGGCATCGCGGATGCGCTGGTAGGCATTGGCCTGGATCTTGGCGTCGATCGACAGGCGGATCTCGCGGCCATCGATGGCTGGCACGGTGTCACCCACGTTTTCGACCACATTGCCCAGGCGGTCCTTGATGACCTGGCGGCGGCCATCGTGGCCCGACAGGTCCTTGTCGTAGGCCAGCTCGATGCCTTCCTGGCCGCGGTCTTCGATGTTGGTGAAACCCACGATGTGCGCGGCCGCCTCGCCCTCAGGGTACTGTCGACGCGATTCATTCAGGGCGTACACACCTTTGACCTTCAAGGCCTTGACCTCGGCCGCCACAACGTCAGACACCTGTCGGCGCAGCCACACGAAGTTGGGGTTGTCGCCCAGGCGCTTGGCCAGCTCCTGCGGGCTCATGCCCAGCAGCTTGGCCAGTTCGCGGGCCTGCTGCTTGTCGGCCTCGAAATCTTTCGGGATGGCCCACAGCGAAGGGGCCGGCACACTGGAGGCCAGCAGCTCGCCATTGCGGTCGAGGATGCGACCACGGTTGGCCGGCAGCTCGATGCGGCGCTCGTAGCGGTTGGCGCCTTGCTGCAGGTAGAAATCGTTGTGGACGATCTGGATCCAGGCGGCACGGCCCAGCAGCACGGCAAAGGCCGCGCCCAGCGCGCCGGTCAGCAGGCGCAGGCGCCAGGTCGGGGTCTTGGCGGCCAGCAGCGGGCTGGTGCCGTAACGCACGGCCGGCATGGGCGCAGCGGCCTGCTTGCGAGAACCCCGCAAGCGGCGCCACAAAGCCCCCAGGCGCCCCCCGCTCACTGGGCACCCCCTGCCGAAGCCGACCGGGCGGGCTGGGCTGGCTGGGCCAGGTGCGGCACCGATCGAGGCGACATGTCGGCCACATAGTGGGTGACCGTGGGGTTGGTGGTCGACATCTTCAGGCGGGTGCGCACCATGTCTTCCACCACCAGTGGCGTGGCGGCGGTGCGGCGCTCGACCTTCAGACGATCGAACTGAACCTCAAGCTCCTGCTCTTCCGTGCGTGCGCGCTCGGCCTGCACGAACAGGCTGCGGGCTTCGTTGCTGGTGCGGATCAGCCAGAAGGCGCTGGCCAGCACGGCAAGGGCCAGCAGGATGTTGAGGCGGGCCATCAGCGGCGCCCCCCACCACGACGCGCTGGCTTGGCGCGAGAAGATTCCACCGAGGTCAGGCCGGCCAGGGCGGCACTCCAGGGCACGTCGGTGCGCTCGGCCACCCGCAGCACGGCCGAGCGGGCACGTGGGTTGGCCTCGATCTCGGCCTCGGACGGCTTGATGCGGCCGATCGAGCGCAGCAACATGGGCTTGGGCTCGGCAAAGGGCGCGCGGCGGTCGACCTCTTCACGCGAATGCTTGGCGATGAAGGTCTTGACCAGGCGGTCTTCCAGCGAATGGAAGCTGATGATGGCCAGGCGACCACCGGGCGCCAGGTGCTTCAGGGCAGCTTCCAGAGCAGCCTGGAGCTCGTCGAGCTCACCGTTGACGTGAATCCGTAGAGCCTGAAAGGTGCGGGTGGCGGGGTTCTGCCCGGCCTCACGGGTCTTGACCGCACCAGCCACGACGGCGGACAGCTCGCCCGTGGTGCGGATGGGGTGGCCGGATTCGCGGCGAGCCACAACCGCCTTTGCAATCGCGCGAGCAAACCGTTCTTCGCCATAGGTCTGGATGATGTGGGTGAGTTCATCGACCGAGGCGCGGGCGAGGTAATCGGCCGCGCTCTCCCCTTGGGTGGTGTCCATGCGCATGTCGAGCGGCGCATCGAACCGGAAGCTGAACCCCCGCTCGGGGTTGTCGATTTGCGGGGACGACACCCCGATGTCCAGCAGGAGGCCATCGACCGGGCTCAGGCCCAGGTCGGACACCACCTCGCCCCAGGTGGAGAAGGCGGCATGTTCGATGCGAAAGCGCGGATCGAGCACGGCACGTTCACCCTGGGTGGCGTGCGCAATGGCTTCGGGGTCACGGTCCAGCGCCAGCAGGCGTGCGCCCTGGGGCAGCTGCGACAGGATCAGGCGCGAATGGCCGCCACGACCGAAGGTGCCGTCGACGTATTGCCCTTCAGGGCGCGGGCCGGTGTCGGCATCCCACAAGCCCTGCACGGCTTCGTGCAGCAGGACCGTGGTGTGCTGCCAGGTGACGGGCGTGTCGCTCATGGCCGTCAGAAAGAGAAATCGGCCAGGACCTCGGGCATGGGCTGCGCCATGACCGCGGCTTCGTGCACTGCGTAACGCTCGGCGTCCCACAACTCGAAGTGACTGCCCATGCCCAGGAGCATGACTTCCTTGCCCAGGCCCGCGGCGGCGCGCAACTCGGGCGAGACCAGCACGCGTGAGGCCGAGTCGATCTCGACGTCCATGGCATTGCCCATGAACACGCGCTTCCAGCCGGCCGCCGACATGGGCAAGGCGGCCACCTTGTCGCGGAAGACCTCCCACGCCGGGCGCGGAAAGACCATCAGGCAGCCGTCAGGATGGCGGGTCAAGGTGAGCTGACCGGCGCACAAGGCGGCCAGCGCGTCACGATGGCGCGCAGGGACGGCAAACCGTCCCTTTGCGTCCAGCGCCAGCGCTGATGCTCCTTGAAAGACCAGACTCACCACAAAACCCCACAAAAGTGCACTTTCCGACACTTTAAACCATGAACACCCCCGGAACAAGGGGAGCGAAGGCAAAAATCCCGAATGAAATCAAAGACTTACACTCGCCTTCGCAGACAAATTCACGGCAAAAAGTTGTTCAAAATGAAGCACTTGCAGAGGGCTGTGGAAGTGAACGTTGAGAAGCACCCCTCTTTCGGGCCAACCCGAATGCAGGGCCCGGGGTGCGCATGACGGAATGCGCAGCGGGGGAAAGACCGGGCGTGCACAAAGCGCCGGAGTTGACTACGATGAAGCCATGCTGTGGGCTGAACGCATTGCGGCCGGGCTGGTGGCCCTGGTCTGCCTGATTTTCCTGATCCGTCTGCTGCTGCCGGCCCCGGCGCAGCAACGGTGGGATGCGGCCATGCGCCGCGCACTGGCCAGCGTTCAGGCGCGGTGGCGGACCCTGCGACAGTGGCCACAAAGCCGCCAGCAGCAGAAGGTGGATCAGGCCCAGGCCGAAAAACTGGCCCGCGAGGCCATCGACAAGGCCCGCCGCGGCGTCGAGCGCGATGGCAATGTCATCCGCCCCAAGGCCTTCAAGGGCCGCGACCACGACACGCACTGAGCCTCAGGTCGGGGGCGGCGCATCCCTCCAGGCGGTCGGCGACACCCCGGTCCAGCGGCGGAATGCCCGCGTGAAGGCACTGACCTCGGCAAAACCCAGCAGATACGCAATGTCGCTGATGCTGTGGTGCGGCTGGCGCAGGTATTCCAGGGCCAGCTGATGCCGCACCTCATGGATCAGGTCGCGAAAGCTGGTGCCCAGTTCGGCCAGACGCCGCTGCAGGCTGCGCGGGGTCATCTGCAGGCTGTGGGCCAGGTCTTCCAGCGAGGGCTCACCACTGGGCAAGCGCTCCTGCAGCAGGCGCTTGAGCCGGGCCAGCACATCGCCCTGTCCCAGATCGGCCAGGTAGCGGCCAGCAGCCTCTTCGTTGATGCGCGCCAGCATGGCGTTGGCATGCGGCAGAGGCCGCGACAGCATGGCCTCTGACAGCAGCACCCGGCTGTCAGCCGCGCCATACACCGGCACCACCCGCAGGGTGCGTTCATAGGCTTCACGTTCGGCCGGTGCGGGCCGCTGCAACTGCAGGGCCATCACCTGGAAGCCCGGACCATGCAGCAGGCCACAGGTGCGCACCGTGGTGAACAGGAAGCAATCGAGCACGGCCCAGACCACCTCGTGGGTCTCGGCCGTGACCCAGGCCGGGTCGACCTTCACGATCATCTGGCCATGGGTGGGCGTGCGTTCGAAGAGGAGCTGCCCGGCGTCGGTCACGATGCGGAAGTAGCGCGCCGCGCGCTCGAAATACTCGCCCAGGTTGCTGGAGGCCAGCAAGGCGTAACCCAAGGCATGGAAGGTGGCCGGCGAGAGGTACTTGGCCGTGTGCAGGCCCAGCAGAGGGTCCTGCGTTTCACGCAAGGCGGCCGACCAGAAGGCCATCGTCTGCTCGACGGGATAGCGCGCGAGCGGGTCGTCCAGCAAGGCCAGGTCCATGCCCACTGATCGCATCAGGGCCGACGCGTCCACGCCCTTGGCCTCGATGGCGCGCTTGACCGCAGCCACCCAGGACGACAGCGAGGTGGCCCGGAAGGCCGGCGAGCGATGCGCAGGTGCAACGACAGACATGGGTCACGGTGTGTTGGAACAAGCCGGTGGCGCGCACGGACAAGACGACCGGGGCGGAGGGCGGGCAAATTATGCCCACCGTTCAACCCCTCACGACGCGTCTTTTCATGACACAAGCTGTTCGTCGCCCCACCCGCATCGGGAGCCACCGCCCCGACCGCCCGGCCTCGATGACCGATGCCCAGCGCACCCAGGTGATCCGCACCGAGGTGCAGGCCGCAGCCGCCCGCCTGCGCGATCGCCACACCTGGCTGGACCACCAGGACGCCATTGGCCTGTTCATCCAGGTGGGCAGCGTGGCCGGCATGGTGGCCTGCGCCGTGTTGTACCTGCAGGGTGTGATGCCCTGGTGGCTGACCGTGCCGGTGGTGGCCATCCTGGCCGCCTTCACGCACGAGATGGAACACGACCTGATCCACCAGCTGTACTTCAAGAAGAGCAAGCCCATGCAGGACTTCCTGTTGCTGCTGGGCTGGATCGCGCGCCCCTCCACCATCAACCCGTGGGGGCGTCGCAAACTGCACTTTCACCACCACAAGGTGTCGGGCATGCGCTCCGACCTGGAAGAGCGCTCGATCACCAACGGAGAGCCCTGGGGCATCAAGCGCTTTCTGATGCTGGTGGACAGCATGCTGGCCACGATGCTGCGCGTGCCCACGGTGATGCGCTACACCGGCCTGTACATCCGCGAGGTGGACCGCCCGCAAAGCCGCCGCGAGGTGCGCCGCGCCGTGATCGAGAAAATGTCGCTGTACATGCCCCTGGGCCATGTGTGCTGGGGCCTGTGGCATGCCTTCGTGCTGTTCCATTCGGTCGATCTGGGCGCGCAATGGCTGGGCCAGCCCATGAACTGGCCCCAGTGGGTGCCAGAGGCCATGGTGTGGGTCAATGCGGCCGCGGTGTGCTGGGTGGGCCCCAATGTGCTGCGCACCTTCTGCCTGCACTTCGTGAGCTCGAACATGCATTACTACGGCGACATCGACAAGGGCAATGTGATGCAGCAGTGCCAGGTGTGGACCCACCCGGTGTTCTGGCCCTTGCAGCTGTTCTGCTTCAACTTCGGTTCGACCCATGCCATCCACCATTTCGTGGTGGGCCAGCCCTTTTATGTGCGCCAGATGATCGCAAGCGAAGCGCTCGAGGTGATGCGCCGCATGGGTGTGCGCTTCAACGATTTCGGCACCTTCCGCCGCGCCAACCGCTGGGGTGAACACAAGCCCGCCGCCGAGCGCGAGGCCGCCCGTCAGGCCCGGGCCCAGGCCCGCGCGCTCAGGGCAGGCACTTCGGCCGCCCGCTGACGCATTGGGTGAAAGCCACTGCAGGGCTTGTGCGCCCCTTCATTTGCAGGAAGCGGGCACACACCCTGATCCAGGTCAAAGGAACGCATTTGAGAATGGTTTGCATTTTCATTAGAATGAATCCATGACCTCTTCCACCCCGATGACCCTCGACCGCCTGCCCACACGCGTGCAGGCCGTGATCCGACGCATCGACACCGCCAGCGCGCACGGGCAGGCCTTGCACCGCCGCCTGCTGGAGCTGGGCTTCGTGCCCGGCGAAAAGGTGGAAGTGCTGCGTCGCATGTTGCTGGGCCGTGGCCCCCTGGCCGTGCGCGTGGGTGGCACAACCTTTGCCATGCGCAAACTCGAGTCTTCATTGATCGAAGTCGTGCCCGCCTGACCCTCGCCATGAGCCTTGCCTCGCCCACCCTGATTGCCCTGGTGGGCAACCCGAACTGCGGCAAGACCGCACTGTTCAACCGGCTGACCGGCGCCCGCCAGAAAGTGGGCAACTACGCCGGCGTGACCGTCGAGCGCAAGGAAGGCCAGTTCACCAGCCCGGCGGGCCACACCTGGCGCCTGCTCGACCTGCCCGGCGCCTACAGCCTGCTGGCCGCCACGCCTGATGAAGCCGTCACCCGCGATGTGATCCTGGGCGTGCGTGCCGACGAAGCGGCCCCGCGTGCACTGGTGTGCGTGGCCGACGCCTCCAACCTGAAACTGCACCTGCGCATGGTGCTGGAGATGCAGACCCTGGGCCTGCCCATGGTGCTGGTGCTCAACATGATGGACCAGGCCCGTGCCCGCGGCCTGCGCATCGACACCCGCAAGCTGCAGGCCGAACTGGGCCTGCCCGTGGTGGAGGCCGTGGCCGTGGAAGCCGGTGGCACCGAGGCGCTGCTGGCGCTGCTCGACAGCACCGGCTGGCACACGCCCGATTCGGCGCCGCGCCCGACGCTGTCGCTGGCGTCCATCGAGGCGATGTCGGTGCAGACCACCCACGAACGCGTGCAGACCATCCTGGCGCACTGCGTGACCAGTGGCGACGCCACCCCAGCCCATCGCCTGACCCAGACCGTCGATCACTTCGCCCTGCACCCGGTGTGGGGCCCGCTGATCCTGGCCGCCCTGATGTTCCTGGTGTTCCAGGCCGTGTTCAGCTGGGCCAGCGTGCCCATGGACCTGATCGACCAGGGCATGGGCTGGCTGGGCGATGCCGTCAAGGCCCACATGGCCGATGGACCGCTGCGGGGGCTGCTGGTCGAAGGCGTGATCGGCGGGGCGGGCAGCGTGCTGGTGTTCCTGCCCCAGATCCTGATCCTGTTCGGCTTCATCCTGGCCCTGGAAGACTCGGGCTACCTGCCCCGCGCCGCCTTCCTGCTGGACCGGGTCATGGGCAGTGTGGGCCTGTCGGGCCGCGCCTTCATCCCCCTGTTGTCGAGCTTTGCCTGCGCCATCCCCGGGATCATGGCCACGCGCACCATTGGCGATCCGCGCGACCGCCTGGTCACCATCCTGATCGCGCCGCTGATGACCTGCTCGGCCCGCCTGCCGGTGTACGCCCTGCTGATCGCCGCCTTCATTCCCGAACGCACCGTGTGGGGCCTGTTCAACCTGCAGGGCCTGGTGCTGTTTGCGCTGTACATGGCCGGCATCGTCTCGGCCATGGCCGTG